>JBCBWU010000183.1:0-15121 GCA_039816955.1 Bacteroidota bacterium | reverse complement strand
AAGCCTTGCCAGAAGACGCTATCGTTATTTCCCTCCCCTGGCCAGTTAGCTGTTCAACTAAGGAAACGCTCCGGCTGGCGTGTCCCAGGCCCCAGTCTAAGATTGCCACTAAATCATGTCCGCCATTGCTCATGCCCAGGTGATTCTGTACCTTGCTATTTTCCAACAAAAGTAGCACACGCGATGAAAAAGCCACAGTATATCTTCTTAGCGCTCTGTTTACTGACGCTGATTCTCAGTGCTTGCCGCGCTGCGGGTTGTGGATGTCCGATGCATTAGGAAGTCGGAGGTGGGAAGTGGGAAATCAGCGATAAAAAGTTAGAAATAGGAATCCCGATAGCTATCGGGAAGAAGTAAGAAATTGCCCGGTAGGAGAGCCTACTTTTGTAGCTCGTACATTCCACTAAACACTTCCGATCTCCGATCTCCCACCTCCGACTTTCATCCTTCTAACTTCTAATTTCCAAGCTTCCCTGGAATAATATCAAATGGATAAAAAGCTGCTTCAGAAACCACCAGGGTTATAGGTTGTCCCTTGCGGAGAATGCTGAAGTAAGGATGGGGCTCGAAAAAGCGAACCCTTACTCGCCCATCTACGCCGGGTCGGAAATACAAGTCATAATATTTAGTGCCATAGTCATCCAGCACTTTAAGATCGTGGACAGTCACCTCTAGCTGTCGCATAGTTCTATTCTCCACATCATCTCGTAGTGCAAAGTACCGGTAAGTGATGGCCATTACTAAGACGAATAGCAGGTAGAGGGCCGCTATTCCTAGCAAGACATAGAACACGCCAATATCCTGCATCAGCGAGTTATCATCCAGTACTGCTCCACGTCCTCTCCTACTCAAAAACTTAAAAATGCCCAGGTACTTTGAGGGGATTAAAGTGAACAGTAGAAAGATGGTTGGAAAGATGGCCGATTTACCGAAAACCACCCATTCGGTCTTTTTCTTGTGCGCCTGTAAACGCACTAGTTGGTCATTGCTGATGGCCTGTATTGACATGGAAGGTGGTTTGAACTGCGAAAGTTATAGTGAAGTCCGGCAATGATACGTACTTTTCACGCAAATTCGGTTTTCATGTTACAGACCATACAGCGCCCTCCCACGCCAACTGAGCGGAGTATACTGGAAGTACAGCAGCTTTATGCCCAGCATAAACTCAAAGAAGGTTTTCATTGGAAAAACGGCTTGCTCACCAGCGGCTTCTTTATCGCCACCCTAGTCGCTTTCTATTGGGTGGGCGGACATTGGGTTTCTCTTCTGTCGAAGCTGGAAGTAAGCGAAACCTTACAATGGCCAGAGCATCTGGCTGTGGTTGAAATGTCGATAGAGGAAGTACTGGAGAAATGCAAGCAGCAACTGCGCACAAAGATAGAAGGGAGGTAAAGTTCTCGGAGATCTTTGAGACCTCCGAGAACTAGTAATTTAGAGACGGATCTCGTCTTCGTTCATATCGAAGAACTTATAGGTATTGAAGGCATAATCCTTGTCTTCAAGTACCTTCACCCAAGTCTGGTATTCTTTCCACCACTTGAATTGGAAATTCTTCAGGAAGCCTTTACGTAAATAAGCGACCACAAAAGGGTGCGCCTTCAACGTAAGCTTGGCTTTTGGCCGCGACTGGAGAATAAAACCAAGATCGCGTTGGATATCGTCTTCCAGCAGGATAGTAGCGTTCACCTTACCGGTACCATTACAGCTAGGGCACACCTCAGAAGTACTGATATTTACCTCGGGACGCACACGCTGGCGTGTGATCTGCATGAGGCCGAATTTACTCAAGGCCAGGATGGTGTGCTGGGCACGGTCCTTCTTCATATGCCGGCGCATAGCGGTTAGCAGTTCCTTGCGGTGCTCCGCATTGCGCATATCGATAAAGTCGATAATGATAATACCACCAATGTCCCGTAAACGCAGCTGGCGAGCAATTTCTTCGGCAGCTTCCAGGTTGACTTTCAGTACGGCCTCCGCCTGGTTGGCATTACGCATCTTGTGGCCACTATTCACGTCTACAACGTGCATGGCCTCCGTATGCTCAATGACAATGTAAGCCCCACTACTCATGGTGGCAGTCTTACCGAAGGACGACTTGATCTGCTTGGTCACCCCGTGCACGTCAAAAATGGGCTTACTAGAACGGTGGTACTGCACAATCTTGACCTTCTCCGGAGCAATATTGCCCAGGAAGCTCTTCACATTGTGAAACAGCTGCTTATCATTGACGACAATCCGGTTGAAAGAATCCGTCAATAAATCGCGTAGAATGGAGGTGGTTTTATCCAACTCGCTGAGCAGTTTTTCTGGCGGTTTAGCCTCGTTTAACTGCTTCTGAATATCCTCCCACTTTTCCATCAACATGGACATCTCCTCGTGCAGATCGGCCACTTTTTTGCCTTCGGCCGCTGTACGTACGATCACCCCAAAATGCTTAGGGCGGATGCTTTCCACTAGCAGATGTAAACGCTTGCGCTCTTCAGCGCTACCAATCTTCTTGGAAACAGCAATCACGTCCGCAAATGGTGAAATCACCAGATAACGGCCAGGAATAGTGATCTCGCAACTTAGACGAGGTCCCTTAGTTGAGATGGGTTCCTTCAGGATCTGCACCAGGATATTTTGCTTCTTGGCCAGTACCTTATCGATCTTCCCCGTCTTGACAATCTCGGGTTCGAACTCGAAATTTTCCAAACGGTGGGTACCAATCTTACCAGTGATCGAACCATCGGTATACTTCAGTAATGACTGGAGCTTTGGCCCGAGGTCGGTATAGTGAAGAAAGGCATCCTTTTTATGTCCGATATCAACGAAGGCGGCATTTAAGCCGGGCATCAAGCGTTTGATGCGTCCCAGGAAGATGTCTCCCACGGAGAAGTTTTCGTTGGTCTTTTGATTATGTAACTCAACCAACTTACCATCCTCCAGAAGGGCTATATCAACATCTGTAGGGGAGGAATTGATAATCAGTTCCTTATTCAATCTCTTAGCTTTTGCACTCTACTTAAGAGCGCTAGCTGGCCTGAAGATGAGACTAAGCAGTGTTGCGTGGCTGGTGGGGGCAGTAGCTAACTAGAGATTGAATAAGTAAACTGCTCAAATTCTTTTTCCGGGCCATCTAAGTGATTAGAAGCTCGATAGACGAATTGCCGATATTCGGTTTTCGCTTTTACAGCATCTATTGAGCAGAGAAGAGGAAAGGTTTTGCTCCTTAGAACGTGCTGTTTTCGCTAGTTTACGATCCAGTATCTAGTAGGAGGCTGATTAGGGCTTAGCTTAGCTGCAATTGCAGTATGTTTAAGAAGAGATGAACGCTAGGAGCCGCAATCAGTCACACTATGGTTACCCAAACAGCTTAGCCGACCCTCTATTCAAAAGGGTCGGCAAATATGCTGTTGAAGGTAACATTTACCAGCCGGTAGCTGCAGTCTTCTGAACAGACTTTGAGCACTACCGAAAGTAGAGAATGTTACTACTTGTTCTTCTTCTTGTGACGATTCTTGCGCAAGCGCTTCTTCCGCTTGTGGGTCGCAATCTTATGTCTTTTACGCTTCTTTCCGCAAGGCATAGTTGACGATTTAAGTGATTAATTAAATTTCATTTTGCATATCTCGGCACCGCTGATCGAAGCGCTGGGCTTCGGCGGCGTTGCCTGCACCTGCATAGGCTTGCGCCATCAGGCATATTGCATTCAAATTAGTAGGGTCGATTTCCAGCGCTTGATTCAACCTTTCAATCGATCGTTCAAACTGACTGGTTCGGATCGCTAGCTGAGCCAGAGTCGTGTAGACCAGAGGACTTTCTGGAAAAGACTGTTCTAACTCTCTTAACATCAATACCCCCTTCATCGGTTCATTGGGCGGTGGAGCCTCCGTGTAGGTAAGCGCCAGATTTACCTGATGCTGAACCTCTTCTGGATTGAGTGATATGGCGTTTTCAAATGCCGTAATCGCTCTTTGATTACAAAACTCCCGCACTTTCTCATCGTTCGTACGTTGTACGCAGATAGCATAAGTTGTACCAGCTATCGACCAAGCAGATTCTCCACCTTCGATTTGGGCAATTTCCTGTGCGAAATGCCCAGCAATGGCGGGAAAACCACCTTCGTACCAACGTCCAGATAGTTGCTGCAAAACTTCAACCCGCGTTGAGTCATCTACTGCTCGTGACAACTCTCCTTGTAAAGCCTCTATTGTACTCAACTGACTGGCCGGCAACTCGTTATGGGCCTCCCGCATCAGCACATTCACGTTAGTAGCTTCTGCTTGCAACAAGCGGCTTTGCTCTACTTGCTGCTGGCCCGGAGGTTTTGTTTCACACGCAAAATACAGTATTAAGAAGAGTAGCGTAACGCTTCCAATCAATATATACTGCTGTCGGGTCATCAATCGGGTATGGTGAGGTTATACTAGTCGATTGTCTCCTCATTAGGAGCAGTCGTTACATTTTCCTTTACTTGCTCTACAAAAACCTTAGCAGGTTTGAAAGCAGGAATATAGTGCTCGGGGATGACGATCGCTTTATTCTCCTTAATGTGACGTCCCACTTTTTGTGCTCGTTTTTTGATCACAAAAGAACCGAATCCACGTACATATACATTTTCACCTTTAGCTAGTGAGCCTTTCACTTCCTTGAAGAAAGATTCCAGCGTAACCAAAACATCAACTTTCTGTACGCCTGTCTTTTCAGCGATAGCTGCAACCAGATCAGCTTTTCTCATCGTTATTTGCTGGTTTATAATTAGTTATACTCTAATATTAGCCTTCCGGCAAAAGAGTTGCAAATCTCGCTATTTTTTGGAGTTTAAGAAAGGATTAGCGCATTAATTTTCATTAAGAATCAACTGATTAGTAGATCATAGGCTCATCGAAAGGATAGGTGGCAAAATATATGATGGTTAAAATTACCGTAGTCGGAAGGGAAAGGCGGTTAGAATAGAGTGCACCAAATAATAGGCATCCCAAATGAGATATCAGCAGCCGAGAAATTTTATGTTTTACCGCCTTCTAAGGCCCCATTCAGAGGTGCATAAACGGAGGGCTTAGACCTTATTAGAGGGAAAAACGCAAAGTTGCACAAATGCTTTAGCCAAAGTTTTGAGCACATAAGGCAGCAGGAACGGTGGAGAAAGCTATATTTGTCATTTTTCCGCCGGCAGCTATGCTGGCATTGCAAACCAACCTCTATATATGCTTTTATCAATGACGGGCTACGGCCGGGCAAGTGGCAGCTGGAAGGAGAAGACAATTATGGTCGAGATCCGTTCTTTGAATAGTAAGTACAGCGATTTGCGGTTGAAGTGTTCGCAAAACCTGCGGGAAAAGGAAGGTGAACTTCGCAAATTGGTCACCGACTTTGCCAAGCGCGGTAAGCTAGAAATGACCATTGAGATTACCTCACACGCGGGTGACAATGAGTTTGGGCTCAATATCCCTCTTTTTAAGCGGTATTTTGAAGCCTTACAAGGCATCGGAAATGAGTTTGATTATCAAGATCAAACACTCATGAGTGCCATCCTGCGCCTGCCCAATGTTGCCGCCTCATCAGAAGGCGAGATGAGTGCCGAAGAATGGACAGCTATTATGGGAGTTGTTAAGGAAGCGCTTGATAAGTTTCAGCAGTTTCGCCGTCAGGAGGGAGCCGCTACGGCAGATGATCTTTCCCAACGCGTACACACTATTTCTGATTTACTAGAAAAGGTGAGCCCACACGAGCAAGACCGTATTGGTGCTATCCGCGATCGATTATACCGTAGCCTGGAAGAAAACCTGGGCAAAGAGCGGGTGGATGAGAACCGCTTTGAGCAGGAGGTGTTGTTCTACCTGGAAAAAATGGATATCAACGAAGAAAAAATGCGCCTGTCGCAGCACTGCCAATACTTCCTGGAGGTGCTCCAGAGCGATAACATGGCTAAGGGGCGGAAGCTCAGTTTCATTAGCCAGGAAATTGGGCGGGAAATCAATACACTGGGTGCCAAAGCATATTCTTCTAATATCCAGCGTCTGGTGGTAGGTATGAAAGACGCCCTGGAAAAGATCAAAGAACAAACGGCTAATATCGTATAGGAGTTTATGTCTAAGATGCTCATTTTCACAGCACCTTCTGGTGCCGGAAAAACAACAATTGTTCGGCATCTGCTGAGTAAGTTTCCCGAGCTTGCCTTTTCCATTTCAGCTACTACGCGAACTAAGCGCGACCACGAGCAGAACGGGCATGATTATTACTTTATCACACCCGAAGAATTCCTTCACCGCATTAAAGAAGGTGATTTTGTAGAATGGGAGGAAGTGTACACCAGCCTTTTCTACGGAACCCTACACGGGGAAATAGACCGCCTCTGGCAGGCCGGCAAGCATATCATCTTCGATATCGAAGTCAAGGGAGCTACCAATATTAAGAGAGCTTATCCAGAAGAATCTCTTGTCGTTTTCGTTAAGCCGCCCAGTGAAGAAATTCTCTTCGAACGCCTCCGCCAAAGACAAACCGAGGACGCAGACAGCCTGGCCAAACGCATCGCCCGAGCCGCCGAAGAGTTGACCTACGAAGAAACCTTCGATTACGTACTTCTCAATGATGATTTGGAAACTGCGCTGGCGGAAGCGGAGGAACTAACCAGAAAGTTCTTGGAAATAGGAGGTTAGAAATGGGAAGTAAGAGTATGTGTACTTCCCACTTCCGACCTCCCACTTCCCAATTTGAACTTCTTACCTCTAATTTCTCACTTCCTACTTACCCAACGCTTTCCTTACCTTTACACCATGGAAACCAGTGTGACCAATAATATCCGGGTGAGCGTGATTGCTCGCTATCAGACGGCCTACTCCAAGCCTACTCAAGATCAGTACGTCTTTTCTTACCACGTGGTCATCGAAAACTGTGGCCAACACACTGTGCAATTGTTGCGACGGCACTGGATCATTACCAATTCCCTAGGTATTGTACAAGAAGTGGAAGGCGAAGGTGTGATTGGGCAACAGCCAGTGCTAGAGCCCGGCGATATTCACAAATATGATTCTTGGTGCCCGCTAACCAGCCCTTTTGGTATCATGGAGGGCAGCTATTCTTTTATCAATCACGACACGGGTGAGTCGTTTGAGGCAGAGGTGCCGCGGTTTCGCTTGGAGTCGAGTGCGGTGTTGAATTAGTTGAATTTTTCATCCTCGCGTCTGGAGACGCTCGGGAACTGGTTGGGCCTGTGGCCCTAGTTAGTTGAATTGGTGAATTTGGTTGAATTAATGGACTTAGATAGTTCAATCTTGATGTGCCCTCCTTGCCTGGCGTAGCTAAAGGCGTAGACGGGATAAGCCTTCAATGGTTCAAAACACGCTTCATCTAAGGCTATCTGGAACTTACATTCTTCTCTTAGGTCATTAATGCTTATCGAACGGGAAAATCCTTAAATCTCTTCCCCCTGCTTAGCAGCATGGCGAGCTATGAGAACAATAAGAAGTACGGCAATGAGGAATACGAGCACGATATAGCATTCTAAGAAAAGAAATAGATCAAAGTCTGATCTGATTAAAGCGGAACTGCATCCAACAACACATAATTAAACTGTTCCAAACTACTGGTATTGAGCTGCAAACGCCCCCGAAAAGCGCGGCGCTCATCGGTTTGGTAGCGTTGAATATATTCGGACTTGATGCGGAGCTCTACCACCGTTTCTGGCCCCGCAGCTCCGCAAAAGAAACAGGCTGAGAATGGATTCTTTGATAGGGCATACGTTTCGCCTAATGCATCTAACGGGATCAAATAGCCCATCATAATGACTTCATCTCCCTCCAACTCCTGGATAGTGTCACCAAAGGTGGCTTGGTAGTACTTAATCCCCAAGCTATTGGAGAATTTCTCAAAAAAGTGTACATCTGTTAATGCCGACCAATCTAGCATTCGTTGACTACTTAGATTAGGCGCTGCGAACAGAATAAGTGTGATGGATACCAGAAATGCTTTCATGCGCTGAGCTAAATTCTCATCAAATTTAACTGAATTAACGGACAGATGGTTTATAGGCTGGATGACTAGTCAAGAATGGGGATTGGTTTTTTGTCTTCATCAACAGCTACCATGGTGAAAGTCCCTTGCACAGCCATCGTACGATCCTCTACGTACATTTCCTCTTTATAGATACGAACAAGCACATCCATACTGGTTCGCCCTACACGTTCAATGGTGCCATTCACCTCGATAATCGTATCTGCAGGAATGGGCGTTTCAAAGTCGATTTTACTACTGCTAACGGTCACCATTTTTTTACGACTAAAACGCGTAGCAGCTATAAAAGCTACCTCATCCATTAGCTTGAGCGCCTCACCGCCGAAGAGGGTATCGTAGTGATTAGTGGTATTGGGGAAAACGACCTTAAAGATACTGGTCTCGGCTTCAGTTCGGCGCGATTCGAGTTTCGTCATCTGGCTTGCGATTTGGGGGCGGCAAGGTACAACTTTGATTTAGTACTTTTGATTCAACTCAAAACAGCACTTTCCATGAGGCAATATACTTTACTCTTCATCAGCTTATTACTCCTCTCCTGCCCGGCAACATCTTCCGCTCAGGACGTTCAACTAGATAGTACCTTCCTGACCGCTTCCGATTTGGCAACCGGTCTCCAAGTACCTTGGGAGGTAAAATGGGGACAAGATGATCACCTCTGGGTCACGGAGCGCCGTGGTCGTATCCTGCGTATTGATCCCACCAATGGTAATACCGTAACGGTTCTCGACTACGAAGATGAAGTATTGGAAGAGACCAGCGAGTATGGTATGCTGGGCATGACATTGCATCCTGAGTTTCCCAGTACTCCAATACTTTATGTCGTGTATTGCTACCGGCAGGGAGGCTCAATCCGCGAACGCTTATCTGCCTTCCGCTGGGATGGTACTGAGTTGGACGATGAGACGATCATTTTTAATGACATCAGAGGAGCCGGTATCCACAATGGCTCGCGCCTGCTAATTACAACCGATAATAAAATTCTAATGACCACGGGGGATCGGGGAAATGGAGACCTCTCACAAGAAACGGATAACCTCAACGGTAAGATTCTGCGAATGAATCTCGACGGTTCGATCCCTGATGACAACCCAATTCCCGGCAGTTATATTTACTCCTACGGACACCGTAATGCACAAGGGCTCGCTTACGGCCCCAATGGGCAAATCTATAGTTCAGAGCACGGTGCGCAGCAATGGGATGAGTTTAACCTCATTGAACCTAATCGGAACTATGGCTGGCCAGAGGTACAAGGAACATGTAACACCGCTACCGAAATGATTTTCTGCGATGCTAACAATGTTCGCGAACCGCTGAGTGAATGGGCTCCCTGTGTAGCGGTAAATGATATTATTTATTACGATCATCCCGCCATTCCAGAATGGGAAGGCAAAATGCTTATGGCAGTCTTAGGTGGTTTTGTTGGAGATCCGCGACTCAGCATCCTCACCTTTAACGAAGATGGTACTGAGGTGATTAATGAGGACGAAGTATTAGATAATATCGGTCGTATCCGGGATGTAGCGATCAACCCACACACGGGTTCCGTGTACATAGCTACCAATGGCTTTTCCTACCCTGGATTTGGCCCCAACCGAATTATCGAACTCCGCAACGAAGCATTCATGCCTAGCAGTGTGAACACGCCCAATAATCCGGAGCAGTTTGTGCAGGTGCGTCCTAATCCAGTAAGTGATCAATTGCAGGTTCAGCTTTCTGACAACTTCATTGGCCAACCACTAGAGGTACACAGTTTCAATGGACAGCAAGTACTCAAAACCACCATCAGTAGCGCACGCCTGGAAATTCCTGCCAGCGACTGGGCACCTGGCATGTACTTCCTACGCGCCACCAATGAGGAAGGCACTATTACACGCACATTCGCGGTGCAGTAGTTCTCTGCGAGAAAACGTACTTTGGTCCGGACATTCACCATCTCCGGACCAATTCTTTTTCTGCCATGGAAGCCAGTATTCTGACAAATGTCGTTCTACCCGCCTCACTCTTTATCATCATGATCGGCATGGGGCTTTCACTAACGGTAGAAGATTTTGCACGAATCGTGCGCTTTCCCAAAGCCGTCAGCTTAGGTTTAGTCAATCAATTGATCATCCTTCCCTTTATTGGTTTGGGCTTATGTTACTTGTTTGGTTTGGCACCGATGCTGGCAGTGGGGATGCTTCTTTTAGCTGCTTGCCCGGGCGGAGCCACATCAAATTTAATCAGCTACGTAGCCAAGGGAGACATTGCCCTGTCGGTCACTTTAACTGCCATAAGTAGTACCGTTACCATCTTCAGCATTCCTTTGTTGGTAAGCTGGGGCTTAGAGCACTTTTTAGGTGAAAGCCGCCCTATTGAATTACCAATTCTGCAAACGATGGGGCAGATTTTCGGCATCACAGCTCTCCCCGTGAGCATTGGTATGATCGTTCGGGCTCGCAACCTGTCGTTTGCGGAGCGTATGGAACGCCCGATGCGGATTGCCTCTACTGTCATATTCATCTTAATCCTAGCGGGCATAGTAGTATCTGAATGGCAAACACTGATTGACGCCCTACCTATCCTGGGGCCTGCTACCTTCACCCTCAACCTAATTACTATGGGATTAGGTTGGTTTTTAGCCAAGCAATTTGGTCTCAATTTAGCGCAATCCATTACAATTGCCATCGAATCGGGCATCCAGAATGGTACCCTAGCCATAGTCATCGCCAGCTCCATTCTCTTCCAGCCCGAACTTAGCCTGGCCGCGGCGATTTACAGCATCGCTATGTTCCTGAGCGGTGGTGTAATGATGTGGTGGTTTGGCAAGCGAGATACCTCCACCACTGCACCAGTATGACAAAGTATAACATACTGCACGCGAGAAATAGGCCGTAAGCCTAAAATGTCTTAATTTTCGGAGGCGGCAGTAGAAAAGAGGTATGTGATTGGGAGGTTGCATGGTTATCGGCGGACCCTGGTGGGTCTACCCTCCCAGGCCTCGAGCGCCGTCGGCCATTTCAAAAACTATAGAAATGGCTTAGCCTATCCTATACTTACCGAAGCAAGTACCCAGCAGTGCCTTGAATGTCATCCGCATGCGATGACCGAAATAGATATTGGAATCATTCCTAGTTTTCAAATGTAAAACTTATTTTGTTTAAATCAAAATAAAATAAAACATTTTATGAAATCACGCTACAGTATCCCAGCTTTACTCTTCCTGATTGCTTCACTAGTACAAGCGCAGAACCCTTTCCCCAACCGGGGCATCGCTTTCCAAGATGATGAAGTACCTCGGGTAGATATCCTGATTGCCGAATCGAGCATTAATCAAATTCTAGCCCCTGGTAACGAACAAAGTAATTTCGAACACGAAGCTACCTTCATTTTCACGCACAGTGAAGGCATTGACACAGTAAACCAAGTGGGCTTCCGCCTACGCGGAAACACTTCGCGCTGGAGCGCTAAAAAATCTTTCAAGGTCTCTTTCAATTCTTTTCTCGATCAAAAATGGGAAGGCTTGGAAAAACTCAACCTTAATGGCGAGCATAACGACCCTACCATCAGCCGAGCCAAAATCTGCTGGGATATGATGCGTGGTATTGGGGTACCTGCGCCCCGAGCTAATCATGTTGCGCTATATATCAATGGTGACTATCGCGGCCTGTATGCTAATGTTGAACACATTGATGATGAACTGGTCCAACAACGTTTTGGCAACCGAAACGGTAACCTCTACAAGTGCCTCTACCCTGCGGACCTGGCCTACTTGGGAGAAAACCCCGATAACTATAAACTAGCACCCAATGGCCGACGCGCTTATGACTTACGCACCAATGAAGAGGAAGATGACTATAGCGACTTGGCCAACCTTATCAGCATTATCAACCTCACTCCTATCAGTGAATTGCCTTGTGAACTGGAGGCCGTGTTCAATGTAGACACCTACCTCCGCATTATGGTCATTGACGTATTAACGGGCAATTGGGATGGCTATCGCAACCAAAACAACTTTTACCTCTACCATAATACCGCCACCGATAAATTTGAGTACATCCCGTACGATCTCGACAATACGATGGGAATCGACTGGTTTGGCGTAGACTGGACCATGCGTGACGTCTATGGTTGGATGCCTTCGAGCCAAGATCGCCCCTTGTTTAATCGGATTTTGGAAGTCCCTGATTACCGGGCACGGTTCTCCTACTACATGCGCGATTTCATGCTCACTTACTATAACCCAGGCAATCTATTCGCAGGTTTTGATGAGCTGCGAGATAGACTGGAATCATTTGTAGCAGCAGACGATTTCTATACCCGTGATTACGACTTCTCACTAACGGATTTTACGGATGGTTTTGGATCTCCTTCAGGTTTTTTGCATATCGATTATGGTTTGAAAGACTTCATAAGTGACCGTCGCAACCGCTCATTCCAGCAGCTTGAAATGCTGAATCCGGCTCCTTATTTACATCAAGCCCAAAGCAACCGTCCTAGCGTAGGACAGGAGGTCTCATTTTTGGTAAGTGCGGAAGACAATGGTTCTCTCAACGAAGTACAACTATGCTACCAAAGTAATGGCGGGCCGGAAAGCTGCCTTAGCATGCTCGACAATGGCCAGCTAGGTGATAGTGAAGCCAATGACGGTATCTATGGTCTTTTCATCGAAGCCTTTAATGAAGCAACCGAAATAAGCTGGTACGTAACCGCCACCGACGATGAAGGTGCGACGCAACGTTTACCAAAGTGTGGCACATACACTACCCAAGTGAGCTCCGGTGGCTTATCCCTGGCGATCAATGAGTACATGGCCAGCAATGATGCAACCATAGCGGATGAGGAGGGAGAATTTGATGATTGGCTGGAAGTTCACAATTACGGTAGTACCAGTATTAATCTCTCCGGCTATTACCTGTCAGACAATCCGGACCTGCCCACTAAGTGGCCATTTCCTGAAGTGAATCTAGAACCAGGAGAGTTCTTACTCGTCTGGGCTGATGATGACGAGGAGCAAGGTGCCCTACATACCAATTTTAAGCTTGATGCCGACGGGGAATTCATTGGTATTTTCGATACCGACAATAATAGTAATCAACTTATTGATGGTACCGACTTTGGAGTACAGGTCACCGACGAAGCCATTGGTCGTCTACCCAACGGCACTGGTGCTTTCCAGCAGGTTTCTCCTACCCCGGGCGCAAGTAATGAACCAGTAAGCGTTGGCAGCGGGATTCAACTCAAAGCATTTGAGGTGTACCCCAATCCAGTAGCCAATCAACTTTGGCTAGAGACACCAGAGGCTGGAGCGTACCGAAGCATCCTAACAGACGCTACCGGACGCACCGTTGCTCAATGGGAATGGTACGGTGAGCAAGTACAGACCGATCTGACACTTCCAAATGGTATGTACTTCTTATCCGTATGGGAAAACGGACAACCGGTCTTCACTACCAAAATTCTTAAACACTAAGCGCAGAAGTTTATTCGATTGGCACACCATTTTCATCGGTCGTGAGTACATCGCTCATGTAATCGAAGAAGGGGCGCATTTCCTGAAAAGTAGCGTTTACTTTCTCCGCAAAATCGGGTGAGAGTACCTCTTCGTCCGTGAAATCACGTCGCACTACGAACTGCTTGTAGCGTAGTAAATCGATATTGGGGTGATCCTTAGGGTATCCAGCAGGCGCGGTCTTTAATTGCTCGCCTTGCAAGCTGCCGAAAGTTTCAACGAAGGACGGAGCAGCCGTAATTTGACGCATAGGTTCGGCATCAGCGGCAAGTTCGATGCGGATGCGTTTGAGATCAGCTGAAACAGGCCCCCAGAAACCGCCTCCTACCATGCTGGCACCGGGCTGGACATGAAAATAGTAACCGCCTCGGCGCCACTTGGTAGCGCGCACAAAACTCCCACTGAAGTGCGCTTTATAAGGTGTCTTATCCTTTGAGAAGCGAATATCACGATAGATGCGGTGGACCTTGATCCGCTCGATCTCGTCGTGCAAGCTCATCAAGTCGTGTACACTATTGGCAAAGGCCTTAAAGTTTGCGTGGGTCTCCTGGTAAACGGGCTTATTAGCCGTGAACCAATCGCGATTATTATTTTGCTTGATTTGCTTTAAAAACTGAAAAACCTGTGGCTGTAGGGTCGCTGACATAGTATGTGTTGGGTTAATAAAGACCGATTATTCGCCCACTTCAACAGCAAAAACCAGCCTCCGGTTGAAAATACCACCTAGTAATGGGATTTCGTTTTCTCCGCAACTTAACTATATTGCGGTAGCCCATACAAATCACATGAATGATGAGAAAACTGTATACCCTGCTAATCATTAGCGCCTTCCTCGGTACGAGTATTGCGCACCTTAATCTGGCTAGTTACCGACCAGCCGCAGTGAAGCAATACCTACAGAAATATCGCTTCCTATCACGAGAGTTACATCAGAACACCGGCATTCCAGAGCCGGTGATCCTGGCTATTGCCGGACTAGAAAGCAACTGGGGTAAAAGTGAATTAGCCCTGCAAGCCAACAACCACTTTGGTATCAAAACTAAAGTAGACTGGGAAGGGCTCAGCTATTGCAAAACCACCATGGAATACGAAGGGTGGTTTATGTACCATACCGTCCAATGCTTTCGCCGCTATCCTTACATCCGCGAAAGCTATCAGGACTTTGGCAACTTTATTCTCACCCGCGATAATTATGCGCAGGTAAAAACCGTACCTTCCTGGAATTACCGAGGATGGATCGACGGCCTGCGTGAAGGCGGTTACGCCACCGACCCGGCCTACACAGATAAAATCTTGCGCATTATCTGGCGCTATAAACTGTATGAGCTCGTCGAAGAATAATATTATTGAGCAGGCCCAAGCCTGCACCATCTGCGCTCCTTTCTTAGAGCATGGCGTTCGTCCGGTATTCACGGTTCACCCTTTAGCTCGCATCAATATTATTGGTCAAGCTCCCGGCCGGAAAGTCCACGAATCAGGCATTCCGTGGGATGATGCTAGTGGCAAGCGACTGCGCGAATGGCTTGGAGTAGATGATGCCACTTTTTATAATCCGGAGTGTTTTGCCATCCTTCCCATGGGCTTTTGTTTTCCAGGTACTGGTAAGTCCGGTGACCTTCCACCCCGCAAGGAATGCGC
>JBCBWU010000182.1:0-15190 GCA_039816955.1 Bacteroidota bacterium | reverse complement strand
GGAAAATGTCCTGCTATCAAATACCAATTTCCCAACCTTCTTTGATTTTCCCGTTGTTACCGGTCAGTTGGACGGCGCACTGGACGAACCAGGCTTTGCTATACTTTCTAAGAAAACCGCCGAACGCTACTTTGGGAATGAAAACCCGGTGGGTCAGGTTCTAAATTATGATGAAGGAAAAAAATTGACGGTAAAGGCAGTTGTAGAGGTACCAGAAAATTCCCAAATCCAATTTGATTTTGTGTTGAATGGGGAGGAGAACATTAGCCGCTACCGAGAGGATGGTGGAATTTGGAGTTGGAGCAATTTCTGGCTCTATGTGCGGCTGCAGGAAGGCACTGATCCTGCAGCAATAGAAGCCAAGTTTCCAGCTATTTTTACTAAGTACATTCCCGACGATACAGAACAGACCAGCAGTTATCTGGTGCCTATGGCAGATGTTCACCTGCATTCACAAGGGGAAGAGGATTTGGTAGCCAAGGGGAACGCTCAGGTTGTTTCAATTCTCTTGGGCGTAGCTATTGCGATACTATTGATTGGTTGGATTAACTACATCAACCTGGCCACAGCTCAGGCTGCTGAGCGCGGACAAGAAGTAGGAGTACGTAAAGTTGTTGGCGCACAGCGTGGGCAACTGATTGGCCAGTTCTTTGCTCAGTCTATAGTGGTCAATGTGTTGAGTCTTGGCTTGGCACTAGTTGGCATCGCTTTGGGCCGCCCCACCTTTGAGCATTTGTTGGGGCATCAAATAACATTGGATTACCTCACTCCAGAACTACTCTGGCTATTCGGTGGATTTTTCTTGTTAGGAGTTGTGGTATCGGGTTTATATCCAGCAGTTTTGATTTCCGGTGTAAAGCCATCTAACGTATTGAAGGGGCGTTTGACCAATCAGTTGTCAGGGCTTTGGGCGAGAAGAGGCTTAACTGTATTCCAGTTCGTTGCTTCAATGGTGTTAATCGCGGGCACTTTCGCCGTTTATCAGCAGGTATCCTACATGCAAACCCAAGAACTTGGTTTTGACAGTGAGCAAGTATTGGTTGTTAACGGCCCACTCCTAAGGGGTGAAGCTTATACCACCAACTATAATTCATTTAAGGCGGGTTTACAGCAATTGTCAGAGGTGGAAGCATTTACTGCTACATCAACGATTCCGTCAAAGGAGTATAGTGCCAGCCTTGCCGGAGTACGCAGAACGGGTATCCCTGAGGATGCTGGTTTGATGCAAAACTTTGTATTGGTAGACAAGGATTTCGTTTCTTCTTACGAAATCGAACTGTTGACTGGAAGAAACTTTCAATTGAATCGAGATACGGCTTTTCGTTCGGTGATGTTAAACGAAAAGGCAGTTCGACAAATGGGTTTCCAATCCAATGAAGATGCTATCGGTAAGTTTATTCTCTGGAGTTCTGAAGATGTTCCTCGCAAACGCATGCAAGTAGTGGGAGTAGTAAAAGATTATCACCATCAGTCGCTCAGGGCCGAACAGAGTGGGGTGGTCCTTCTATACAATGACCTCCCAAAGGACTATTATTCGATGCGCATTAATACGAGCGACATTGGCAGCACAATTGCCAAGGTTAAAACCGCCTATGATCAGTCCTTTCCGGATAACCCCTTTAGCCACTTTTTTCTAGATGAATCTTTTCAGGCACAGTACGAAGCAGACATAAGGCTAGGGAAAATTATGTCCCTCTTTGGGGGGCTGGCCATATTCATTGCCTGCCTAGGCTTATTTGGTCTGGCTTCCTTTAGTGCTTTACGCAAAATGAAAGAAATGGGGATTCGTAAAGTACTTGGAGCTTCACTTTCTAATATCGTTATGCTCTTTACAAAAGATTTTGCCTGGCTTATTTTAGCGGCTAATGTAGTTGGCTTACCCATCGCCTATTTACTCATTCGGACCTGGCTGCAAAACTACGCTTACGCCATGTCGATAAGCCCAATTTTATTCGTGGTGCCGGCGCTGGTACTACTGATTGTAAGTGTACTGACAATTAGTTATCACACCCTTAAAACAGCCTTGGCTAACCCCGTTGAACACTTGCGACAGGAATAACCCAGGATTTCCACATTTTGCTTACCTTTGCGCACTGCTAAACTAAAGCAAAATTAAATTGAATCATCAACGGGCAAATGTTAGCGGGTTTTACCTGCCTTTTCCCGAAGAATAATACTACCAAGGGGCTTCGTCACCAACCCGGTGAGGAGGCCTCTACATTTTAACAAAACGACGACGATTTTTAAACAGTAGAATTATGGGTCAAACAATTACGTTCGCCATTCCCGTATTTGGGGTTCTCGCCTTGTTGTTTATGGCGTGGCGTTCATCCTGGGTAAGCAAGCAGGAAGAAGGTACGGAGCGCATGAGCCGTATTGCTAAGAATATTGCTGATGGTGCAATGGCTTTCTTGAAAGCCGAGTACCGCGTACTCAGCATCTTTGTTATCGCTGTTGCTATTATCCTGGGGCTTACTGCCAATGCAGACTCTAGCCCACTGGTAGCAGTTTCCTTCATTTTAGGTGCAGTTTGTTCTGCGCTTGCTGGTTTCTTTGGTATGCGTATTGCTACCAAGGCCAATGTTCGTACTACCAATGCTGCTCGTACCAGCTTGGGCCAGGCACTTGAAGTAGCCTTCGCCGGTGGTTCTGTAATGGGACTCGGTGTAGTTGGTTTAGGTGTACTTGGACTTGGTACCTTGTTCATCGTATATGATGGCATGGGTTGGGACATCAACAAAGTGATCACTGTTATCACTGGATTCTCTTTCGGTGCATCTTCTATTGCTTTGTTTGCACGTGTTGGTGGTGGTATTTATACCAAAGCTGCTGACGTAGGTGCTGACTTGGTAGGTAAAGTAGAGGCTGGTATTCCTGAAGACCACCCACTGAACCCTGCAACTATTGCCGACAACGTAGGTGATAACGTAGGAGACGTAGCTGGTATGGGTGCCGACCTTTTCGAATCATACGTAGGTTCTATCATTGGTACTATGGTACTGGGTGCGGCCTTTATCGGTGTTAAAGGTTTCGAAGCTACTAATGACTTCGAAGGTTTGAACGCTGTGTTATTGCCACTTTTGTTGGCGGGTGTTGGAATCATTACTTCTATCATCGGTACGTTCTTCGTAAAAGTGAAGGAAGGTGGTGATCCACAAAAAGCACTGAATCGCGGAGAGTTCCTTTCTGCTATTTTAATGCTGGCGGCAACATATTTAATCGCTACCTGGTTGCTACCTGCTAGCTGGGAAGTAACATCTATTGCTGCGGATGGTACTGAAACAATCACGGCATATTCTTCAATGGGTGTTTTCTGGGCGGTCATCTTTGGTTTGGCTTCTGGCTTGCTAATTGGTATCGTTACTGAGTTTTACACCGGTACGGGTACTAAGCCAGTTCAGAGCATCGTAAACCAGTCTTTGACCGGTTCGGCTACTAACATTATTGCTGGTTTGGGTGTAGGTATGCAGTCTACTGCAATTCCTATCGTAATCTTAGCTGCTGCGATCATCGGTGCACACGAAATGGCCGGCCTTTACGGTATTGCAATTGCTGCGGTAGGTATGCTTTCTAATACCGGTATCCAGTTGGCAGTTGACGCTTACGGTCCGGTTTCTGATAACGCTGGTGGTATCGCGGAAATGGCGGAATTGCCATCTGAGGTGCGTAGCCGTACAGATAAGTTAGATGCGGTAGGTAACACTACTGCGGCGATCGGTAAAGGTTTCGCAATTGGTTCTGCTGCTTTGACAGCATTGGCCCTTTTCGCTGCCTTTATGACTACTGCTGAAATCAACAGCATTGACATCTCTAAGCCATTGGTAATGGCGGGTCTGTTGTTGGGTGGTATGTTGCCATTCTTGTTCTCTGCTTTGTCTATGAACGCTGTAGGTCGTGCGGCAATGGATATGATCCAGGAAGTACGTCGTCAGTTTGCTTCTATCCCTGAATTGAAGGCAGCTTTGGATGTGATGAAGAAGAACGACGGCAAAGAATTTGAAGATTGGAGCGCTGCTGATCAGAAGACCTTTGAGGCTGCGGACGGTAAAGCGGAATACGACAAGTGTGTAGATATCTCTACTAAGGCTTCTATCCGTGAGATGGTAGTACCTGGCTTGATTGCTGTAGTTTCTCCAGTTATCGTTGGTTTCGCTGGCGGTGCTGAGATGTTGGGTGGTCTGCTTGCGGGTGTAACCGTTTGTGGTGTATTGATGGCTATCTTCCAGTCTAACGCTGGTGGTGCTTGGGATAATGCCAAGAAGATGTTTGAAGAAGGTGTAGAGATCAACGGTGAGAAGTATTACAAAGGTTCTGAGCCACACAAGGCAACCGTTGTTGGTGACACTGTAGGTGATCCATTCAAGGATACTTCTGGTCCTTCACTGAATATCCTGCTGAAATTGATGTCTGTTGTAGCACTGGTAATCGCGCCAATGCTGTAAGCAACCGATAACGACATAGCCGCGCTTGCGGCGGAAATGATCCCGGAGTCAATGCGTTTGGCTTCGGGATTGTTTTTATTGGTGAATTTAGTTGAATTGGTTGTGCCTTCGGCACTGGTTAATTGAATTAGTTGTGTTGGTCCACCTTCGCTTTGGCTTTCACCGGCGGCAGAAGCCTCTGGCGAAGAGACGCAGCGGATAAAATGAATTTAGTTAGATGGTAGCGGCGCGATTCATCGCGTCTTGGAACCGATTCCTTAACGACCCCGCTGATTCAAAATCGTATGTGGTTCAAGTGGGTGCGGATAAGGAGAGGTTTCAATATTTGAGAGCACTCTTCTCATATGGCCTCCTATGTCTGAGATGGTTCATCCGCCCGCCTTGGTGTCCTCAGGTGTCTGAGGTGGTTCAGAAATACAATTGACGCTTTCGCTTCAAAGCATTACACATTCTAACCCACTAGCCCTCTTACCACTCCACAAATCCGTATCTTTGCAGCGCCAAATAAACCGCGCACTCAGCATAGCTGTTGAGTGAATGAAATCGTCCTAACCAGAACCAAGTATATGCAGCAAGTAGCTCCCTACCAACCGCAGCATAAAGTCCGTATTGTTACCGCCGCTAGTCTATTTGATGGCCACGATGCCGCAATCAATATCATGCGGCGTATTATGCAAAGTAGCGGTGCTGAGATTATTCACCTGGGGCACAACCGTTCCGTACAGGATATCGTAGAAACGGCCATCCAGGAAGACGCTCAGGCGATCGCTATTACCTCCTACCAAGGTGGTCACAACGAATTCTTTAAGTATATGCACGACCTGCTCAAAGAGCGAGGTGCGGGCCATATCAAGATTGTAGGTGGCGGTGGTGGAACCATCCTGCCTTCCGAAATAGAAGAACTCCACGCCTACGGAATTGACCGTATCTATTCTCCTGATGACGGTCGGGAATTGGGTTTGCAAGGGATGATCAATGACGTACTCGAGAAGGCAGACTACCCGCTTGGTGAACAGGTTAATGGCGAGGTGAAAGACTTCACTTCACGTAAAGCCACCGCAGTAGCTCGTCTTATTACTGCCGCAGAGAACTTTCCAGCAGAGAATGAGGGCTGGCTAAAAGACGTTCAGGCACGAGCAAAAGAACTAGCTACTCCGGTATTAGGTATTACTGGAACCGGTGGTGCCGGTAAATCTAGTATGGTGGATGAATTGATCCGCCGTTTTCTACGTGATTTTCCGAATAAATCAATTGGAATTATCTCGGTTGATCCTTCGAAACGCCGTACTGGTGGTGCGCTCTTAGGTGACCGTATCCGTATGAATGCAGTGAGCCCAGCCATTGCGGGCGACCGTGTCTATATGCGTTCGTTGGCTACCCGCCAGAGCAATTTGGCCTTATCTGCCCACGTGCAATCAGCAGTAGATATTCTGAAGGTGGCGGGCTATGATTTGATTCTCCTTGAGACATCAGGCATTGGTCAGTCGGACACAGAGATTGTGGATCACTCGGATGTGTCGTTTTATATCATGACCCCGGAGTTTGGGGCAGCGACTCAGCTAGAAAAGATCGATATGCTGGACTTTGCCGACATTATTGCGGTGAACAAGTTTGACAAGCGTGGAGCGCAAGATGCTCTCCGTTCGGTAAAGAAACAATATCAGCGCAATCATCAGCTTTGGGATAAGGCGTTGGATGATATGCCAGTTTATGGTGCTATTGCCAGTCAGTTTAACGACCCCGGGGTGAACCAACTCTATCGGGCTTTACTGACCAAAATTGATGAACGTTGTAATACCGACTTTACGGAGCAGAGTAAAATACAAGGTTTAGGAGAGAGCGAGAAGATCTTCATTATTCCACCCGCCCGCGTTCGCTACCTTTCGGAAATATCTGAATCCATTCGTACCTACAACCAGTGGACCCAACAACAAGCTGATATTGCGGACCGTTTGTACAATCTCGAAAAAACAATTGAGACGCTACAAACACTGGCAAAGACGGACGAAGATCGCTTAAGTGAGCTGCAAGACATAGCTGCCGAAATCAAACGTGATCTGGATGGCCATAATTGGTACCTCATTGAGCAGTGGGAGACTAAGGTGCAGCGCTACGCCGCTGACGAATACGTGTACCAGGTGCGCGGCCGTGATATCAAAGTGCCTACCTACACGACCTCCCTTTCCAATAGCCGGATTCCGCGGGTAAGTTTACCCAAGTACCGTTCTTGGGGGGATATCCTGCAGTGGAGTTTGCAAGAGAATGTACCTGGCGAATACCCTTACACGGCAGGTGTATTCCCGTTTAAACGGAAGGGTGAAGATCCTACCCGAATGTTTGCCGGAGAAGGTGGTCCGGAGCGTACCAATAAGCGTTTCCATTATCTTTCTGCGGGTATGCCAGCGGCGCGTCTTTCTACCGCATTTGACTCCGTGACGCTCTACGGAGAAGACCCCGATCACCGCCCTGATATTTACGGAAAGGTAGGTAACTCTGGGGTGAGTATTTGTTGCTTGGATGATGCCAAGAAACTCTACTCAGGTTTTGATTTGTGTGATCCACGGACTTCTGTGTCGATGACCATCAATGGACCGGCAGCAACTATCTGCGCATTCTTCATGAATGCTGCTGTCGATCAGCAATGTGAGCTTTACATCAAGGAACATGACTTGGAAGATCAGGTGGAAGCCAAACTAAAGGAACTATTCGAGGACCGTGGCCTTGATCGTCCTCGTTACTATGGTGAATTGCCAGCTGGAAACGATGGCCTAGGCTTAATGTTGCTGGGAATTACGGGAGATCAAGTACTCGACGCGGAGGTATACGCCGAACTTCGGGCGAAGGCCTTAAACTCCGTCCGTGGAACGGTGCAAGCTGATATCCTGAAGGAGGACCAGGCGCAGAATACCTGTATCTTTAGTACAGAGTTCTCGCTTAAGTTGATGGGGGATGTACAAGCATCTTTCATTGCCAATAAGGTCCGCAATTTCTACTCGGTTTCTATTTCGGGTTACCATATCGCAGAGGCTGGGGCAAACCCAATTACGCAGTTAGCCTTTACGTTGGCCAATGGCTTCACTTTCGTGGAATATTACCTCTCTAGGGGTATGAACATCGACAATTTTGCGGCCAATTTATCTTTCTTCTTTAGCAACGGGGTAGACCCCGAATATGCCGTGATTGGTAGAGTAGCCCGACGCATTTGGGCGAAAGCCATGAAACAGAAATACAGTGCGAACGAACGCAGCCAGAAGCTGAAGTATCATATCCAAACCAGTGGGCGTAGCTTGCACGCGCAGGAGATTAGTTTCAACGATATCCGTACGACCTTGCAAGCCTTATATGCGATCTATGACAACTGTAATAGCTTGCACACCAATGCTTATGATGAAGCCATCACTACCCCGACTGAGGAGAGTGTACGCCGTGCCGTAGCCATCCAGATGATCATTAACCATGAGCTGGGGATGGCCAAAAATGAGAACCCATTGCAGGGAAGCTTTATCATAGAAGAGTTGACTGACTTGGTGGAGGAAGCCGTTTTGACGGAGTTTGATCGGATCACTGAACGTGGCGGTGTACTTGGTGCTATGGAAACCATGTACCAACGTAATAAGATCCAAGAAGAAAGCCTGCACTACGAGACTTTGAAGCATACCGGCGAGCTCCCAATCATTGGAGTAAACACCTACTTGAGTAAAGAAGGCTCGCCTACTATTGTACCAGAGGAGGTTATTAGAGCCACGACGGAAGAAAAAGAAAACCAGATTCTGACGTTGCAGCGCTTACACCAAGCCAAGGCAGATCGGGCCCGTCAGGCCTTAAGTGAACTACAAGACGCGGCGGTAGCTAACGAGAACTTATTTGACAAGTTGTTGGAAGCAACTAAAGCCTGTTCTTTGGGCCAAATTACGCACGCGCTGTATGAGGTAGGGGGGCAATATCGTCGTAATATGTAAGTGAGCGATGCCGTCGCTGGTTGTTGATGTCTTACTAAACTGAATTAATTCTTTTTTTCAACCACTCCCGTTCTAGCAGGGGAGCTAAGTCTTTTACCATTGACTGCAACTTGCTGAGCTCCGCAGGTAATTTGCTCCAGCGATATTTGCAGAGTAGGTTCATTACCTTAAAGAAGTTCAAGTACTGCTGCTTGTGAGCTTGGGTGAGTTTAGTACGCCTTACTTTTTGAGCCAGTGCCGAAATTCGACTTTCCAGTAGGTTATGGTCTTTAACGAAGTAGATCTTGATCAGTAGTACATCTGCCAGGATACTGTAATTGATATCTTCAAAGTTTCGGTACATAATATGATCTAGCGCTTCCGTGTACAATTCCCGGGCAAATAGAACCTCGGCTTGGCACAGGCTATGGGCCTCGATTGGGAAACGTGTACCTGTGATTTTGCCAGGGCCATATGCGGTTAGCAATTGATCGGCCCACTCAAAGTCGCCAACTTTGATGGCAATGTTTGTCATGAGCTTGAGGGAGCCGGGCAGAATCTGACCAGTCTTCTCTACGTCAAAATAGCCAGCTTGTAGATGCTCTCGGTACAGAGAAAATAGCCGCTGTAAAAGCTCTGGCCCTCTACTTTCTTGTTGATATTGGAGGCCTAGGAAATACCGGTAAAAGGCCATGATATTCCGATATTTTCCAGCTGGAATTTGGTTTTTTAAGGCCTTGACATTTTGGACGAATTCTGCCATCAGCTCTTGATCAGAGCTGCGCTGAAGTAGACGAATGATTAAGTAATAGAGTTTGGCGAGCGGCGTTTGTATTTCTGGGTATTTGGCAAAAGTTTCTATTAAGAGTTCATTTAAAAGGAGGGCATCATCGGTTTGTATTTGTCCTAGCTTTTGTTGAAATAAAAGTACCGCTGCCTTTTCAAGTTTGGCGATGGTATAGCATTTATCTAGAGCTAGATGTGCCCTAACTAGATTAGAATCGCCGGTATAGGTATTGAAGGTAGTTTGAAATGAAACCACTTCCTCCTCTAGTTCCAATAAGTACTGGTAGTATTTTTCTCCTCTGGTCGGAACTTTTTCCAGCATGCGTCGAAACTGTTCTACAGCCTGCCAAAAACGATGTTCCAGGTTGTTGGTACGATAAAAGCGGATCATCGTTAGTTGCTCTTTCCATTTTCGCTTATCGGAGGCGTATTCTTGCTCGTGTAGTACAAAGAGTTTCGTTAGACTGAATAAGTCAGAAGCCAGGGAGTCGATGGCATTTTTACGCTTTTTTAAAAAGGGTTTTTGGGCGAAGAATAATTGTTGGAGAGCCTCCTTTTGTTCAGGAATATCCCCATCGCTCAGGTTTGTATTGAGCAAATATTGCAAAAGCTGGATCGTCTTTGGACGATTGTATTTATCGTTATGGTAAGCTGACTCCACAAAGTGTACTAGTCGCTTACGCTCTTTATCAGAGAAGCACCTTAAAGTTTCAATTAATCTTTGGTTAGGCATATTCTTGATACTTAGATGCGAAAATGGTCCTTTCTTAGGAGAAAGTTTGCACGGAAAATTGCAAAAATGTGAATATGGAACTCTTCTTGAAAGCCATTAATTTTAAATATTTCTTGAGAAATCAATTCAACGGCATCATGAAAAACGTGTATCTCTTTTTGGGCTTTCTCCTTTTGTTTTGTAACCTAAACTTACACGCAGCGACAATATGTGAAGCTCCCGCCCCCACTTTTGCACAGGTTACTTCTGTTGGCAATGATCATGCTACGGTTAGTTGGGCTCCTGTTTTCGGCGCTCAGAGCTATTCAGTAAGCACGACCCAGAATAATACTGGTGTCATAGTTGCTAATGAAATTATTACCGGTACTTCCTACACCATTGATAATCTGTCATCTGGTGAAGAGTACAGCATAAGTATCCGTGCTTCCTACTGTGAATTTGGTCCCTACGGCGCAGCTGTGGATGTCTCTTTTCAAACAGAGATTATTGTAGTTGATGTTATTCTCCAGTCAGGTTGTATTGATCAATTTAACGGTGTAAACGACCAATATGCTGCAGGCGAGACCACAACTTTTGAATTAGAGGAAATAGGTTGCTATTTATTACAGGTACAGGCATTTAGTAACCCCCAAATTGAATTTAATTTAGCCTTTACCAGCCTTGGTAATGCCACGGCCCTGATCGGAAATTATGAATCTAACCCCACAAACTTTTACCTCCTTGGTAATGGTCCGGTAAATGCGGTGATGATAAATGCTGAGGGATCAGTGCCACTGCTTTCTATGAACTCTATACAACTACAATTGGGGTCTGCTATGAATCTTAATTGGGAACAAGATGTTTCCGCGACTTTACGTCGCTGCTCGGAATGTAATTTCACTCTTGGTGATCAAACGCGCCCTCTCATTTCTAACTTCAGTCTGGGTACAGCGTCGGATATGATACTTGAGTTGTATCCTAACCCTGTACAAGACCAACTCAATATTCTACTTCCGGTACCTTCTCAGGTAGAAGTTTGGGATTTAGTAGGTCATAAGTGGGTAACATTAGGTCAAACAGACCCCCTTCAATCATATAAGGTGGATGTCAGTTATTGGCCAGTAGGTACCTACGTGCTGCGGTGGCGTGATCCAAATGACGTACCAAAAGTTCAGTACTTCTTAAAGCATGGTCAATAGGTTTTTATTGTTTAGGGTGCACGGAAAAAGTGATTAATGTGAAATTTTCAGCCTCAGAGAAATGATTGAATTTCAGCACATCAAATTAAATTCTGGGTGCTGAATTAAGCTGCACTTATTCCGCGCCTTTTATTCCAAAAACCTTTACTATGAAGATGTTTTTTATGATTAAGAGCAGTGCCATTGCTCGTTTAATGGCAATTTTGTTAGTGCTTACTTTTGTTGGGACACATGCACAGGCTCAGATTGACGGTAATTCAGGACATGATTGTTCTTGCGATCTGACCCTTAGTTCAATGGTTGTGTTTCAGAGCCCTTTTGATGAATGCTGCTACGCCTTTGTGTTACCCAAAGTAGTAGTAGAGCCGGAAGACCCTCCCTTTCCTGCGCTAAACGATTGTGTTCAAGACCAGGATGAAACTGTTTTCTGGAACATTGATGGTCCCACCGGTAATGTAGGGACAAGCACTGGCCCTAATCAGCCATTGATTCAATGTTTCACCGACGGTGAGTGGACCATCTGCGGCCGTAGATCGATAAAAGTAACTAATCCTGCCACGGGAGAAGTGGAAGAATGCAGCTATTGGGCGTGCGAAACCCTAGTTATCGAAGACTGCGGCCAGGAAGAATGTGTTTGCGAACCTGAAAACCTCGGTATCAATATTGGTAATATTAACGTTAACGGTTGCAGCGTTTACGTAAGCGGATCAAGCGAACCGCAAGATGGCTGTTGGAGCCTTGAGTCAATTGAGTATGACTGGGGTGATAATAACTCTGAGGTTATCAATGACACCTGGGTTTCTGCTAGACACTCTTACGCTTGTAACGGTGTGTACGAGGTGACGATTACAGGAACATGGGTAAATGACCTAGGAGAAACCTGCCAGGCTTCTGATACGGAGTTTGTTTCCATTACCAACTGTAACGCTTGCCTACAAGGCTTCATTCCTGTGGGCGACGAAATTGATAGTGGATTTGGCACAGGAGTAGACCAACTACAAGTTTCTCCTAATCCTGTTGATGGCCAGCTAGTGCTAAAGCATTCTTTTGCAGCTGATAAGCAAGCGACTGTTACCATTATGAGTAACCTAGGTCAGCGTATGGCTGAAAAAGTTATTAATACTGACATGCAGAACCTGCAATTGGATACTTCGGCCTTACCTTCAGGTACATACTATGTGATCATCCAATTGGAAAGTGGGGAGCGCGTTGCTAAACCATTTGTGAAGCAGTAGTAGCCTGTGGGGCAAAGTGAACTTTGCTGAAAAAGAAATAAGTTCATCTAGGATCTCAAAAAACCAAGTTAATGGTCGTGCCGTGTAATTGACGGCACGGCCATTGTTTTTACGCTCGGTGGACTCGGCGCACTCGATATGGTCGCTTGTTTTGGGATTCGTAATAGGTACGAATCTGAATCTCCACAATAATTCCAATGGTAATGAATTGGATGCCGCCCAGGAGAAGGATAAGGCCTAAGATCATCAGTGGTTTTCCCCAGATGTCGTTACCCATAAGCTTGAGGGCAAGCAGATAGAGATTAATCAATATTCCCACTGCTAGCATAATGATCCCGCTGTTGCCAAACAAGTGCATTGGTCGGGCCATGTAACGTTTAAAAAAGAGCATTAGCAAAAGATCACTCACTACCTTAAACGTACGACCAAGGCCATATTTACTGACACCAAACTGTCGAGCGTGGTGCTTGACTGGGATTTGCTTGATGCGACCGGTCTCCAAACTAACGAGTACTGGAATAAAACGGTGTAGCTCTCCGTAAAGCCCAAGGTCTTTGGCTACTGCGGAGTGCATTACTCGGATGGCACAGCCATAGTCGCGTAGGTTCACACCTGAGGAGGTGCGGATGATATAGTTGGCAATCCAACTGGGGATTTTTCTTAGGAAGACACCATCCTGCCGATTGGCTCTTTCGCCGGCCACCATATCCAGACTTTCCGTTTCCGCCATTGCCAACATTTTAGGAAGATCAGACGGATCATTTTGTAGGTCACCATCCATCGTAGCGATGTATTCCCCTTGAGCAATATCAATGCCCGCCATCAGAGCGGCACTTTGCCCATAATTGCGGCGAAATTCCACAATGACCAGGCGGTCGTAAGATTGCTCTTTCAACACCCGTAGGGTGCCATCGGTAGAACCATCATCCACGTAGATCAACTCGTAATCAATCCCGTCCAGGGCTGATTGGACGCGTTCGATCAATGGAATAATATTCTCTTCTTCGTTGTAGACCGTCACTACGACGGATAGCTTTACGGACATGAGCTAAGCAGTGCTAAATTTCCTGCAAAGGTGGGGAATTTGTGGGGGATATAAGAGCTTTTGATGCGGCACGCTTTGGTGGAAATGAAAAGTTTAAATATTACAAAAATATATTTTATTTGTTTGATTTTTATTTTTTGTTTAACTTTAATGCTGGTAAAAGAAAAGCGCTCTGTCTAGATTTTTTCCTGCGCCGCGGATGTGGGGTTTACTCCTGGCTTTTCTAACCACATATAGGTTTTGTTGGTCCCGACAGTGAGATGTCATTGTCGGGAGTGTGAGCACGCAGTACACGAAGCGCAGCGTAGTAATCCCATGCCTCATCCGTGTGGCGGATTGAGGCCATGACCTGGACCAGGAGAGGGTGGGCTCTGACGATCGAATAGAATTTGATGTCAGAATCCTGATATTCCACCTTAGTGGAATCGTCAGGGCCCGCCGAAGGCAGTATGTCCCAAATCGAAAACTCTACTCATTTATTCGCACCTGGTTTCCACAACCAACCCCATCAAAAGCCTGGCCGCTCCCCAATCGTCTTTTCCTCAATTTCTTTTTGATCCGTTGTCTTCAGTTTTCCTACATAATAAACTGGCGAAATTGAGTGCCGCACCACAAAAGAATCCACGGGTGCCTCAAATAAACTACCGTGGTATTGACTTGGATTAAAAATGTAATAGTCGCTGGTCTTCAGGTTTTCTTTTTTGCGCCATATCATCTGGTCCTGCGTTTTTTGCAAGTAATAAGAAGTAGCAGGCTCCATGTGGGTTTCCAGAAAAACAAATAGTTCGCGCGCTTCCCAGCGCTGGGCAAATGCTATACTAGAATCCCTGAGGCGTTGAGCGCTAGAATCTACTGCACGTGGGGGAATTGCCAATAGGTCAAAGCCTACCCGGAAGAGCAGAAAACTAGCCACCAGGATGAAATACTGCCAATTCGGACGTTTCCAATACAGAAAAAATAGCCCGAGGAGCAATAAGAAACTCAGACCTGATTTCCAGTACAAACCGGAAATAAACTGCGTATCCTTTACAAAAATGGGGCCCAGACCAGCCGCTGCTAAAACCAGAATAAATAAGCCAATAATGACGCGGATAATCCAGTAGAGATAGTCCCGTTCTTCAATTTTATCTGGTATGAGTTGTACCAACTGTATAAACCCTAGCGGGAGTAGCATAAGGATATAGCGCGGATAGAAATTTGGCGAAAGCCAGTAAATAATGATGTTGAGGAAAAAGGCAAGGCGGCAAAAGCGAATGAAATCAGCACCTTGTAAGCGTAAGCGCGCGGACTTTCTGAAAAGTAGAAGCAATAAAAGCGTCCACGGTAAGAAATGATAGCTCAATTCTAGCGGGAAGTTGAGCATGTGCTTGACTGTATCCCACCATCCATAGGCAGCAGCGGTGCGTTTGCCAGACTCTACAAACAAGACTTTGAATACTTCCTCCAGCGAATGATATTGGTGGTAAATGCCGTAGTAGGCTGCGATCAAACCAACGGCAAGCAGCCCACTTCCAATATGAGCCAGTGAAAACAGCTGCTTCCACGCTTTACGGTAGTAAAGCACCAGTAGTAAAGTGACTCCCTGAAAAGCGATGGCTGGTAAGCCCTTAAACATGAACCCGACTACCATTAGGAGGTAGGTGAGCAGAAACATCCGTCCCCAGCGTTCCTTGGCACTTTCGTGATAATGGACCATGATCAGGGTAAATATGGTCCAAGAGAATGCCAGATCAATTAGGCCAACTAGTGATTCCCACATAATAATACGACCACAAGTCAGCAGCATAAAAGCGACAAGAAGGGCCCGTTCAAAGCTAATGTGTTTGCGGAAAT
>JBCBWU010000181.1:0-15336 GCA_039816955.1 Bacteroidota bacterium | reverse complement strand
CCGCTACCGGGCCGAAATACTCGTTAGCACCATCAAAATCAAACTGGTGCAAGCGGTAGTAATTCATCCCTGGTAGAGGATATTCGTCGATAAATAAGTAGTCCACTTCTCGCTGACTGTCTCCCTTACTATCCACTTTACCGATAGTCGAAAAGACCCTACCATCTCCACTACGCTGAATGAGAAAATGTGAGCTATTCTGCTCTGTAGCTGTAGTAAAACGGAGATGTGTTTGTTGATCGACCGCCTCAGCTACAAAGGACTGTAGCTCAACCGGAACAACTAATGCAGCAGTTAGTACAGCTCCCACATCTGTGTCTCCCCCCACTATATCCTCAATATCGAAAGTACCTGAACCACTACTGGCACTAAAACCAAAGAGCTGAAAGACAACGGTCGTATTTTGCAGGTTTTGTAAGGAGGGTACACCTGTCAAATCAATCGTGTTTTCTTCCCCGGTTTGGCTGACTCCTGAATCAGAAAATATCTGAACACCATTTGCCTCAATGACAATCTCTGAAGGACCGCTCCCGCTGCGATCATAACGAATCTCTAAGCTGGAAAGATTGACCGCACTGCTACCAATTGTAGCCGTAAACTGTAGGTAATCATCCGCACCTGCCGTTGCTCCAATTGTCCACCCGCGTGAATTGAAGGTAACTCCTGAATTAAAGGTAAGTCCTGGCCCTCGTTCAAATCCCGTGGCACTGGTAAAGGCCGTACCTGTACCTGTCGTCATTGCTGTACCACTCCCGGTGGTATTCAATGAACTATAAAGGACACTTTGGGCGGAAAGAGATCCCCCTAGCCATAACAGGACCGTAATAAAAAAGCCTACTATCGATAATCTGTCTACTGAAAAAACGCTGAAAGTCATGTAGTTGGATTTTTGTAGATAGTGAAACAGGGTTAGTCCCTGCTGATGCAACTCAGCACCGTTTTAAAAGCAGGTTTACAAACCCCAAAATAATAGACCACGCGCTCCACTAAACTCAATTGGACTAAGATACTGCTTTCCAGGTAAGCTCCCCGAAATAACACTCAGCCCCCAGTAACAAATATCCCTTGCCGAGAACACGACAAGGGATATAATCAGTCTATGAGTACTTTGGGTTACTGAACCCCAATAGACTGTGCCTTACTTCTTAATAAACTTCTGACTGTACTGCTGGCTAGCGTTCACACTCCGCAAAATGTAAGTTCCGGTTGGTAAGCTCTGTAAGTCCAATGTAGTACGAGTCGACTTGTCCGCTATCACTCGCTCTAGCAATAATTGACCAGCGACATTGTATAGCTGTACTGTCCATTCCTGGTCCGAGTCTAGGAAGTCTATCTGCAAGACATCCTGAGCGGGCACGGGCCAAATCTGTGGTTCGTAGGTATCCTTCCCCGCGAAGCGAACCGCTACCGGACCGAAGAACTCGCTAGTTCCGTCAAAGTCAAATTGCTGGATACGGTAATAGCTAAAGCCAGCAAGTGGCTTAGTATCCACAAAACGATAGCCTACCTCTTGTTCACTATTACCTTGGCCCTCTAGTCGGCCAATATCGCTAAACGTACGTCCGTCTGCGCTGCGCTGGATCAAGAAGTGGGAATTGTTCTGCTCTGAGGCAGTGGAAAACTTCAATTCTACTTCCGTATTTCGGACAAAGGCCGCCAAACCAATCAATTCCACTGGCAAGAACTGAGCATCGTTGATATCACCAGGTGTTTCGTTCCTTGGTCCATCCCAGGTGAGTCCGGTGGGACAATTGGTGGTACAGGTCCCGACGCGCTGCAAGGATTCTCCAACAGCGGTTGAGCTAGTTTCACTCACACCAATATCTGTACTCGTAACACCGGAAGCAGGGCCATCAGTTGCCGTAAACGAACCCTCATAACTGAGGAACTCTACTAAAGTACCACCGTCGGATAAGGCAAAACCATCGGGCCCATTTTGGATGCCATCAATTGCTTTAGAGTAGAAGGTATACCCTCCGGCAGTTGCCCCAGCTGTGAACGTGGATAAGTCATGGCTATCGTAGAAAGCACCACCACTTCCATTGTATAGAAATACAACTAAATCTGAAAGACTACCCGCGAAAGCAGTAGAAACCGCTACCTCTACAAACTCTCCAACATCGCCACCAGTATTGTCGTAGTGGATTTCGTTTAAGAAAGCAAATACCGGCTCCATATCATCATTAGTGATGGTTAAGGTATGCGCATCAGTTCCTAAATCTGCGGTACCGGAGGTCACCGCCAAATCTAGATCCACTGTTTCGTCTGATTCCACGTCGGTATCTCCAACAATTGTTACGTCTACAGTTTGCGTACCATTACCAGTAAAGGTCAATACTTGAGTGGAGAAAGAATAGTCCGTTCCGCCATCTGTAGCACTGCCGGTACCAGCATCTGTAATGGTTACTTCTACTGCACTACCTTGGTAGTTGCTCAACTCAACGGAAACAGTTTGGGTGGCGCTACCGGCGTCTCCTTCTGCAAAACTACTGGTGGCGGTACTGAAGCCAACTGTTGGGTTAGCCGCACTAACACCGGTAATCCTGATATTATCCAGAGCGATATCCTCATCACCATCGTTTAAGTTTGAGATAGTAATTACGAGATCGAGCGTATTTCCCGTACCTATGATGGATGCAGATAACTCCTGAAAAGCATCAGTAATAGTTGTCCCATCACCGGTTCCATCCAGATCAGTATCCACACGTGGTACTGTATTCGTCCCTCCTTCCGCTTCAATCCTGAAGATTTCCACAGCACTACCTCCGTCAATTGATACCTCCACGCTTACCTGGGAATTACCATCCCAATCTTCGTTCCCATCATTGGAATCATCCTCAGCAAAAAATCCAGAGAACATCAAGTCAGTAAAGCCAGAAATATTGATACCCGAAAAGGTCAAAGTACCAGTACTAGAACCTGGGTCAGCATCCGTGTCCTGCGCCCCAAAAAATGAACTACCTTGCGGGTTTGTGAAGGTTATGTTGCTATTGATATTCGAACCGTCCGTCCGAATCCAGTAATCAGCACTACCATCAGATATCTCCGTAATACTAGAAGTATATTCGATGGTCGCATCTTCGAAATCTTCCAACATCAAGGTCGTTTGCCCCCAGACAGGTAAGGACAAGACCATAAAAGCGAGTAAAAAAGCGTAGAGTGTTTTCATTCCCATGATTATTGAAGTGGTAAAATAAATTAGGGGGTGCCACCAGCCATAGCGCTGGGGCCATTATTCATTCAATTTGGAATAGGTTACTAGTACGTTACAGGCTGAATGCAGTCGGTCGTCTGCTAACGGATATGGGTTTAAAAAGCACGTTGTTTGGGCGTAAAGCACAACAAAAATAAAAGATTAATCAAATTAAGACCGACAATCGAGTTTAAGTTATCATAAAATAACTGTTATGACAGCTTTCCCAGCTGGGGTGGCACTACCTGACCAGTTGACTCCAAAAAAAATCCCCCGCCGCAGCGCGACGAGGGATACATCATTCATCATCTTTCAATACTCGTTCCTGGGATTTATTCTTTTACCAATCTAGTAGTCAGTTGTTGATTTTCTCCTACCAGGCGGAGAATATACTGGCCAGCCGGATAAGCGCTCAAGTCAAGCGCCTGGCTGCCGCCAAATGGGGTAGGCTCCACTGACCATTGCTGTAAGCTGCGCCCTTGCATATCCAGCAGTTCTAGCTGATCTCCAGGCGTATTCCACTGCACTGTAGTTTGGGTTTGTACCGGATTGGGAAATATGCCCAATTCCGGCTTACCACCACCCGCGAAGTTCACACTCACGATACCCAGTTCGTAGGCTGTACCATCAAAGTCGACTTGGCGCAAACGGTAGTAATTCTGACCACTAAACGGCTGACGATCATAGAACTCGTAATCAAGCACCTCTGCACTGAAGCCGGCGGCTGGAATCTTTATCAACTCTTCAAAAAACCGTCCGTCTGGACTGCGTTCTAGAATGAAATAATCACTGCCGGACTCGGTGATGGTTTGCCAGTAGATCCTCGCTGACTTACTTACGGGCTCTGCGGCCAAGAAGCCAAGCTCAACCGGCAAAATGGCTTGCCCCGCATTCAAACGACCACGCGACTGAGGCATGTAGGCCCAGAGAAAGTCTTGCGGGCAATTGCCTTCACCAATCCGCTGGATAGAAAAACCAGGTGGATCCAAGGCCGTTTCTACCAGGCCTTCAATAATTATCCAGGGATTTGCTACATCTAGTTCTACGTCTGGCAGACTAGCAGCTACCAGGATGCCCACCGTGCTGTCATATCCAACAGCATCCACAAATACGCCAGTTAATCTGTTTTGCAGGTAGATAATCGCACGATTGGTAGGCATCTGGGCAATGGGGAACCATACGGCTCCGAAGCTCTGGCCTTCATCACCTACTACACCCGACAGAACACTACGATAACGCTCTATCAATACCACACCTGAGCTACCAACCACCTGCATGATGATCAGCTCATAGTTACTCAGGTCGGTCCCTGAAGGTCCTGCTATTTCAACGCCTTGGTCTTGGGCTACGGGGCCGTTATTGTAATGAAATTCATTGATAAACACCTGTTCGCCGAAAGGCTGGTCACAACCTTCCTCTGGGTTAGTCGTAAAGGCGAAGGCAGAGGACCATTCACCACCATTGCGGGTAAAGACGGCCAAATGGTATTCCGTACCATTTTCGAGTCCTTCTACCGTAATTGCTGCGGCACTGCTGCCGAAGTACAGGGCGGAGGTACCGGGCAAGAAGTCGGGGCCAGCAGGCTCCTCACCGTAGGTAGTCGAAGCGTCATAGTCATTGTCCTGTGGGCTCCCTACAATAGGGTTTTCGGAGGCGACGACCAAAAAACGATCAGCACAGTTTGGGGCCTCCCACCGAAGTGCTACTTGTCCATCCAGATTCGAGTACTGCACATCTTCTACCGGGAAAGCCTCACTATGACACAAGGTTTCCAGCTCCAGTGTTTCCGGATTGGCGGCATAGCACATTTGAGCCAAGTTGTATTCAAAAACACTCACTCGATAGGCGGCACCAGCCTCTAAGCCCTCCACTTCTAGTAGGGTCACCGGATCAGTAGTAGCGGTAAGGGCATAGGTTTGCCAGCCCAGTTCATCGCCATCTCCAAAAGTCAAATCACCACTGTAGGCGTCTCCTTGGTGTGGGGTTACAGGAGGGGCATCAGCTGGTGCAATGATCACCAATCTGGCTTGACCATTACCACCAGCCAAGCGTATTTCGGCGCCGCTTTCATTGACATCAACTAAAGCTATATTTGCTGGCATCGTGGGAGAGGTACAAGCTGGCATAGCAGTACCCAATACCTTTAGGCGGTTGGCCAGCAGCGTCCAAGAGCCACTGTTACTCTCGGCATTAGAGGCATACAGGCGAAGGCGCATACTTTCACCGTTCGAAATCTTGCGGTCAATAGGGAACTGATGATTTCGGGAAAAGATATCGTCTGGTAAAGATTGCTGCGCTAGTTCTACACTGGTATTGAAGTTATCAAGAGACATAACGACCCGGAATTGCCGGGGACCAGCGGAGGAGCGCCGTTCAGAAAAGCTCAAGTCACTGATATCAAGCGTTTCGCCAGGCAGGGCTTTCAAGCCAAATTCATAATAGTCAACATCAGCATCGGCAACTGCCCCACTGGTGCTTACCCAGTTTTGAGCACTGACACCAGAGCCACTGTAATTAAGTACGCTCAGGCCATTGCCACGCTGTAGGTCAAAGCCTTGCACTGCAGAAACAAATGATTCTGCTTTATTGAGCTGATTAGGGGTGAGTGGCCATTGGACCAGTGTTTGGGAAATAGCGGGCACTAGAAAGCCCAGGCTGATAATCAGCCACGTGTAGACGATCTTCATAGTATTTTCGTGTTTTCTCATTTTTCCGGACGATAATCATTCCTTTTGAAGTCCGGATATTTGTTGGGCCAGTCTACCATTCTACAATAGCAGCTGCACCATTACAGGCTCACTCTTGCCCTGTTCTTACAAACAGATGCAGCAAGCTGCAAAGCAGCATTGGCAAACCAGTATGTTGGTAGTTGCTATTCCGTAGTTTTTACGAAATCCTTTTTGAAGAAATTGGAGGTAATTTATGATCTATCCAGGTACGGTATCAGAAAACCGTAAAGAGTTGCTAACGGCGAGTGAATCACTTCCCTTTATGCTAAAATAAGCGTTTAGCCCACACCAAGCAAGTATTCTGATAAAAATAAATTATAAAAAAGTATAACATTTTACTCGCTGTTGTTAGGACTGAAAGATGTGCCCCATGAATAGCAAGTAAAATAAAAGCAAAATCCAGCCTTCCCAACGGGTGATAATCCGGTCAAAAGCCATAACGCCAAAGAGGACGGTCATCACAATCATTAGCGGCAGGTAGAAAGCCGAAATATCAGCAGGAATTTCTAAGTGTCCCAAAAGACCCGGCACCCCCATTACAATGAATGTGTTGAATACATTCGACCCCAAAACATTACCGATGGCAATGGAGGCTTTTCCTCTACGTGCTGCACTCAAACTTACCACTACCTCCGGCAAACTGGTGCCAATAGCTACCGCGGATAGCGCAATCAATTTGGACGGAATATTTAGCATGGTACTGATCTCAGTAATCGCATATATGGTATAGTCGGCACCAAAATAGACGAGTACCCCACCCAAAAGTAGTAGTAGATAATCTCGGGTCTTCGCCTTGGGAAGATCTTCCGTATCAGCGGGTGCCCGATTACTCTTGAAGGAGTAGGTTAGAAAAAGCGCCAGACCTAACAAAAGCAGGATACACTCAAAGGTATTTAACTGCAAATCATAGAGTACAAACCACAACAAGAAAGCCGAGGCCCAAAGGAAAGTCATATCGATTAGCCACAGATCATTCTCTATTTCAATCTTCTTCACCACTACCGCCGTCAACCCCAGGACCAACGCGATATTGGTGATATTTGATCCCACCACATTACCGATAACTATCTCGGATTCACCCGCAAAAACCGAAGCAATAGACGTAGCCAATTCCGGTAGGGAAGTACCAAAAGCCACAATTGTAACACCTATAATAAAGGGAGAGATACCCAGGGATAAGCCAATGGCTTCCGCAGAGTCTACGAACCAATCAGAGGCCTTGAGCAGGGTAGCCAGGCTCGCAATAAAAATCCCAATGTAAATCAGTAAATCCATGGGTAATGTTAACAGCCCGGCAAAGGTAACATATTTAGCGTGAGCTTTACCTTTAACCTCCAGGCAAGGAAAACTGGAATCAGAGGTAAATCCCACGGTACTAGGTACTTGGTATAGGCCCAACTTAGCAATATTGAAATACAAGTACTTTGTACCAACTACCAGGTGCTTTGAGCCGCGCGGAGTGTACGTCAGTAATCATCAGTACGACAAACCCGAAGTTCATGCTATTTAGATATTGGACCGAAAAAGTATAGGGTAGAAGAACACGAAGGCTCTCCTACCCTATTTATTACTTACCTAATGTAGATTAATCGCCCATCTAAATCAGGCGAATATTACATTATTTTCCTAGTAGCGGTAGTACTCAGGCTTGAATGGCCCTTCCTGTGGCACACCGATATAGTCAGCTTGATCAGAAGACAATTCTTCTAATTCAACACCAATCTTAGCCAAGTGCAGGCGAGCTACTTGCTCATCCAGGTGCTTAGGTAAAGTATATACCTTGTTCTCGTAATTGTCAACGTGGTTCCACAATTCGATCTGAGCCAGTACCTGGTTGGTAAAGCTATTAGACATTACGAAACTTGGGTGACCTGTCGCACAGCCCAAGTTTACCAAGCGCCCCTCAGCCAGTACAATCACGTCCTTACCGTCGATGGTGTACTTGTCTACCTGTGGCTTGATTTCCACCTTAGTATCACCGTAAGTGCCGTTTAACCATGCCATATCGATCTCATTGTCGAAGTGGCCGATGTTACAAACGATTGCCTTATCACGCAACAAGCGGAAGTGCTTCTCGGTGATAATATCCTTGTTACCAGTAGCAGTGATTACGATATCAGCGCGTGGGATCGCCGTTTCTGAACGCAACACTTCAAAACCGTCCATCGCCGCTTGCAGCGCACAGATTGGATCTACCTCAGAAACAATTACCCGGCAACCAGCACCGCGCAAGCTCGCAGCTGTACCCTTACCTACATCACCGTATCCAGCAACGAAGGCTACCTTACCAGCCATCATTACATCAGTAGCACGACGGATAGCATCTACTGCAGATTCTTTACAACCGTACTTGTTGTCAAACTTAGACTTGGTTACAGAGTCGTTCACATTGATCGCAGGCATTGGCAGGGTGCCATTGTTCATGCGCTCGTACAGGCGGTGTACACCGGTAGTGGTTTCTTCGCTCAAGCCATTGATATCCTTTACGAACTCAGGGTAGCGATCCAGTACCATGTTAGTCAGGTCACCACCATCGTCCAAGATCATATTCAGTGGCTCGCCGCCAGGGAAGGCGTTCAATGTTTGCTCAATTGCCCAGTCGAATTCTTCTTCGTTCATACCTTTCCAGGCATAAACTGGAATACCGGCTGCCGCAATTGCTGCTGCCGCGTGATCCTGGGTAGAGAAGATATTACAGCTTGACCAGGTTACTTCCGCACCTAGTTCTACCAGTGTTTCAATCAAGACCGCAGTCTGAATGGTCATGTGCAAACAGCCAGCGATGCGCGCACCTTTCAATGGCTTTTCGGCACCGTACTCTTCACGTAGTGCCATCAAACCTGGCATTTCTGCTTCCGCCAGTTCAATTTCCTTACGGCCCCAATCGGCCAGATTAATATCTTTAACCTTGTACTTCAATGTTTCCGTTGCAGACATGCAATTGGTTTTTTAGAAACGCTATGATGCGTCTGTATAACAATTGAGAATTACACAACTTGGAGCGGGCTATTTACGCTACTCTGGGCTGGTAATAATTTGAGGGTGCAAAATTACGGAATTCTGCCGTTATATCAGCCCCTCCATCAATACTTTACCCTCGCTTAACACTTCCCAGCAGCTGTGGGTTGAATCGCAGACCTAGTCTTCGTATTTCCAGCCGGCGCCAAACTGCTCTACCAGAATATTGTCGTAGTGATCGGCTCTTTCAAAAAGATGCTGAAAGCGCTTTTTACCAGTCTCTACTTCGAGGTAGCGATCATAGATGAGAATAGACAAAATGATATCACGCCCTTTCACACTGAAGGTCAAACCCGCATCCTCGTAGTTTTCTCGTAAGAGGAACTCATACACCTTGCCCAATTCTTCTTGCGGCAAGTGGCACAAATGAGCATCACCGGTGATGAGTCCACTGTCTTCATGATAAGAAATAAGGATGTGCGCACTACCCTCCAGTATTTCCCAGGTATTTAAGCCGCGCCGCGCAATGCGAACATCATGGCCCAATTCCTTCAGCAATTGCTCAATGGTGTAGGGCGTCCCTACAGGCTCGAAAATCTCTGCCTCGGAAGCCAACGTCAGATAGGCTCCACAATTGGGGCAGTAGGCACTCGTTTTTATGGAGGCACCAATGACTTGCCGACAGGAAAAACAGCGGGCGGCAACCTCACGTTTTTCGTATTGTAGGTAGGCCTGAATGGTCTCCGCTATAAAGCGGGATGGCAAGGCGAAGCCCAATCCCCGACCTTCCTCAATATCCATGACATTAACGCCAAGGAGCTCGCCATTTTCGTTGATTAATGGTCCGCCACTGCTACCGGGATTCAGGGCTGCGTCATGCTGGTAATAGTAGAAATCATCCTGCGCTCGCCGTGCATTAGACAACGTACCAACTGTGCTTGAAAAGCGTAAGCTAAAGGGATGGCCCATGGTCAGGACCTTACTGCCCGCAGCGGGATCTTCATCCACTACCAACTTAATTTCCGGCAAGTCATAGTGAGTATCTAGCTTTAGCAAAGCCACATCGTAGTAGGAATCGGTGTAAACCACCCGCGCCATTTGCCGTGGTACCTGTTCCGCTTCGACGATCACCTCCCGATTATCCCGAACCAGATGTTCGTTGGTAAGAATCAACTGATGCTCCTGGATAAAAATGCCGCTCCCTCCCATGTGGTAGGGGCTAGCAATTTGAACAATGACGGAGCGATATTGCTGGATGATATCCTTCACTAAAGAATCTTCGGTTTGCGTGAAGCAAGGTACTAATTTAGCGTAAACTTCGGACTCAGTGAAGAGACTACCAGTCGCCTTTTGGCCCGAAGTTTCCGGTATAAGGTAATTAGAGGTGCTTACATTCCACACTTGAAGCAGTGTAAAAGAAATGAAAATGAACCTTATTTTTTCAGAAGAAGGCTACCACTCGGCGCCAGGATAAGCCCGCTGCAACCACTGCATATCGGCCAAAATATAACCGAGTTCTTCCGTATGCAGCCCTTTCTTACCACCTTGTTGTGGATAGCCAACCTCCGGTACTTGCAGGGTGGCCTCATCAATAATGGCCTTGCGCTTGGCCTCAACTAAAGGCCGTAGATCGGCCAAACTAGGAGCCCAGCTTGCGGTATGTGCCGCTTCATCTACAGCATCCGCAATAAGAGGTTCATCTGCATAAATCCAGAGGTCATCTAGCGCCTGCTGCATCTTTTGGTGGCTCACCTCCGTGCCATCTCCCAAACGGATCATCCACTCCGAAGAGTAGCGCAAGTGGTAGGTCACCTCTTTAAGGGAGCGATTAGCGATGGCCGCAATTTGTTCGTGGCTACTCCGCGTGAGCCCTTCGTGTAGGTAGTAGTTGAAACTATCGAACAAGAACTGACGAACGATGGTGTAGGCAAAATCCTCATTGGCGTGTTCTACCAATAGAATATTGCGAAACGCTCCGACGTCGCGTAGGAAAGCAATCGCATCCTCATCGCGTCCTTTACCTTCTTCCGCTCCGGCTAGTGCCAACCAGGTCCGAGCCTGTCCTACCAGATCCAAAGCAATATTGGTGATGGCAATATCTTGTTCCAGTACTGGACCGTGGCCACACCACTCACCTAGGCGTTGACCAAGGATCAACGCATTATCGCCGAGGCGTAGGAGGTAGTCGATTTGCTGTTCAGCTGTCATGGCAGGAGGTAGGAAATTAGAAATAAGAAGGTAGAAATAGGAAATTAGAAGATCGGAGGTGGGAAATCGGAGGTCGGAAGTAGAGATTAATTACTTCCGACCTCCGATTTCTCTCTTCCCACCTCATCTACATATGTTTGATCTCATCAGGCACATCATAAAAAGTGGGGTGGCGGTAAACCTTGTCATTGGCTGGTTCAAATAGAGCCTCACTTTGGTCAGGGCTGGAGGCAGTGATGTGACGGCTTTCCACCACCCATATGCTTACCCCTTCGTTACGACGGGTATATACATCTCGGGCATTTTCCATGGCCATATCAGCATCGGCAGCGTGGAGGCTTCCGACGTGCTTATGGCTTAATCCGTTCTTCGAGCGAATGAAAACTTCCCATAATGGCCAGGAATTCATAGTACTTGTTTTTCTGTTGTATGAGGAGGGATGCGATGAATCGCGTCCTTACATGCTAATAGATAGACGATTAAGCTACTTCAGTTCTGGCAGCTGCTTGGCGTTTACGACGCTTCTCGGCGTAGGCCATAGCTGCATCTCGAACCCAAGCTCCTTCTTCGTGTGCCTTACGACGGGCACGTAGGCGCTGACGGTTACAAGGACCATCACCTTTGACTACGCGCCAGAACTCATCCCAATCAATGGGGCCAAAATCGTAGTGACCTCGCTCTTCGTTCCAACTCAAGTGCTCATCTGGTACGGTGAGCCCAAGGAACTCGGCCTGTGGCACGGTGACATCGACAAAGCGCTGGCGCAATTCATCGTTGGTAAAGCGCTTAATACGCCAAGCCATACTTTGAGCGGTGTGCTTGCTGTCTTTATCACTAGGGCCAAACATCATCAAAGATGGCCACCACCAGCGGTTAAATGCATCCTGAGCCATCGCTTTTTGAGCCTCATTCCCACGTGACAAGGCAATCATAATCTCATAGCCTTGGCGTTGGTGGAAACTCTCTTCCTTACAAACCCGTACCATGGCACGCGCGTAAGGTCCGTAAGAGGCACGGCACAAGGGCACCTGGTTCATAATGGCAGCGCCATCTACCAACCAGCCTATAGCTCCCATATCTGCCCAGCTAAGGGTAGGATAATTGAAAATACTACTGTACTTAGCCTTGCCCGTGTGCAATTGGTCCAGTAACTCCTCTCGGTCAATGCCCAGGGTTTCACAAGCGCTGTATAGATACAGACCATGGCCTGCTTCGTCCTGTACTTTGGCTAAAAGGGCTACCTTCCTGCGAAGGTTAGGAGCACGCGTGATCCAATTTCCTTCGGGTAGCATGCCCACAATCTCGCTGTGCGCGTGCTGGGAAATCTGGCGAATCAAAGTCTTGCGGTAGGCATCAGGCATCCAGTCCTTCGGCTCAATGCGCTCGTCGGCATCGATGCGGGCCTGAAACTGCTCTTCTAATACGGTGATATTTTCCATGCTCGGTTTCGTTTACTGCACTTTTCATTGCAAAGATAGGGATTTACAGTCTTACGAACAAATGTTCGTTTGTGTCGGAAATGACAAAAATTCCCCCTCAATCTGTATCTTTTAGTCGTAAGCCCGTTATAAAGACAAATGCTTCTTTAAAAACGCCCTTCAATCACCTAAATCCCAGCGCTTTCACATTTTTACACGCGTGACTTTCTGATTCAACCTACTCTTTTTTTGGTAAATAGTAAAAGGCAAGAATTTTACGCCCTTCTCTTTCTCATGGACTAGGAGTGCACTGCTCTTATGTTAAGGCACTTATGCGGCTATCTATATAGTACAGCACAAGATCCTTCTACCTTATACTTTCTACCTACTACTGATTTATTTAACGCTCTAAAAATCATGAATCATGCTTAAGACATGGCTAAGCTGCCTATGCCTAATAGGTAGTACCCTGGTATTATTTGCCCAAACTGAAACCCTGGAACCTGAGCCTCCCACACCTGCCCAAAGAAGTTGGGTAAACGGCGGTGCCGAGACAGAATTTGCCAGTTCTCCTCCCCTATCCTACGCTCCCGTACGCGAAGCGGATATACTTTGGGAAAAACGGGTATGGCGAGTTATCGACACGCGCGAAAAAATCAATCTACCCTTCCGCCATCCGCAACAAGGTTTGTTCGATGTCTTAGCCGAAGGTTTGGGCGCAGGTGAAATTACTGCATACAGTCCCGAAGATGATCACTTTTTGGCGCGCTTAGAAATCGATGATGTCTGGGACAAACTCAACCAACGCGATACCGTTATGATCGTTGATCCGGTGACTTTTGAGACGATCCCCCAGGTAGTTTACGACACCTTTGATCCAGATCGCATTAAGCGCTGGCGGGTCCAGGAAGTTTGGTACCAAGACACTCGTTATAGTCAAATGCAGGTACGAATTATTGGCATTGCTCCATTATTAGAAACCCAAGTGTCCGATGCTGAAGGAGCAAACGTCAATTTTGAAAGTCCCCTGTTTTGGATCAACTACAACGATGCTCGAAATTGGCTTGCGCAGCACCCCGTTGCCAATGCCGGTAATGACCACACCCGTATGTCTTGGGAAGACCTCTTTTCAATGCGCCGTTTCCATTCCTATATCTATAAAGAAAGTGATATGCGTGGTCGTCGCCTGGAGGACTACTTGAGTGATACCGATCTGCTCCTGGAGAGTAAAAAGAAAGATCGCGCTATCCAGAATCGGGAGATGGATATGTGGAGTTACTGAGGTGAGGAGGTGTTAATCCTAATTACCAGGTGACGTAAAGACGCATTGCAATGCGTCTCTTCAGCAATGAGATTATGTCTTCATCTTACCCCAGCAGAAACAACAAGCCCAAGCCGTCCTGACTGACGTGCTCGGGCTTGCTATATAAAAGTGAAAATTCTTAGACTAACTCGGACACCTTAGCAACCGCACGATCTAAGCCATTCACGTCTTTTCCGCCAGCTGTGGCAAAGTGAGGCTGGCCACCGCCACCACCTCTGATTTCCTTAGCCAGCTCGCGAATTAATTGTCCGGCGTTTAAATCCTTAGCTGCTGCTAAATCCTTATTAATGATAAGGGTCAACAAGGCCTTTTCGCCATTTGGAGAAGCCAATAACACGAAAGCATTTTCTACTTCGCGCTCCAACTGAAAGGCTAGATCTTTTACAGCAGCGGCATCATCGATGGCTACACGAGCAGCCAGGAAGTTCATACCATTGCGCTCTTCGAATTGTTGCTTGAGTTCTACCTTGATATTGGCAGCCTGAGCAGCCCGCAGTTGATCTACTTCGCGCTTAAGGTTCTTATTCTCCTCTTGCAAGCTGAGTACACTCTTGGCTACGTCCTTCGTCTTGAGTAGCCCGCGCAATTCAGCCAGCTCATTCAGTTGAGCGTTGACAAAGGCTTCCGCGGTAGCGGCAGTCACCGCCTCAATCCGGCGGATACCCGCAGCTACGGAATCTTCTTTCACAATCTTGAATAGGCCAATCTCACCGGTAGCGGGTACGTGCGTACCACCACAAAGTTCCTGGGAGAAGCCTTCCTCAAAGGTAATCACGCGGACCGCTTCACCGTATTTTTCACCGAAAAGCATCATTGCCCCCATCTCCTTGGCCTCAGCGATGGGAACATCACGGCGCTCATCCAAAGCGATATTTTTGCGAATCTTCTCATTCACAATCTTCTCAATGGCAGCCAATTCTTCGTCGGTCACCTTTTGGTAGTGCGAAAAGTCAAAGCGCAGGCGATTGTTATCTACACTCTGCCCTTTTTGCAGCGCATGCTCACCTACTACCTGGTGCAGAGCAGCATGCATTAAGTGCGTAGCAGAGTGGTTTTGAGAAGTAGCCGCACGGCGCTCAGGGTGCACACTGGCCATTACTTTAGCAGACAGGTTTTCCGGTAGGCGATCTACGATATGGATAATCAGATCATTTTCCTTTTGCGTGTCAAGCACCTTCAAGCGTTGACCATCGATGACCAACTCACCTCGATCACCAGCTTGTCCACCACTTTCCGCATAAAAAGGCGTACTAGCTAATACCACCTGGTACTGGTTTTTCTTCTTAACCACCACCGTACGATGCTTAAGCACTTGTGTGCCTTCCACCTCTAGTTGATCATAACCTACAAAGGACACCTCCCCTTCGTTAACAGTATGCCAATCCCCTACTTCCTTAGCAGCATCCTTCCGGGAACGGTTCTTTTGCACTTCAAGTGCCGCTTCAAAGCCCGCCTCGTCAATAGTCAAGCTTTGCTCGCGGGCCAAAAGTCGGGTGAGGTCAATTG
>JBCBWU010000180.1:0-15367 GCA_039816955.1 Bacteroidota bacterium | reverse complement strand
CAAAACGGCAGTATTCATATTCAAATCTACCTGGATCAATGCCCCAACGGGGATGGCAATGACTTTGCTTTGGATAACCTAGCACTCATGCAAGCACCACAGTGCCCGGATGAAGCTGCTCGTTTCGATGTTGAAACGCATACTGATAATGGCACAAGTTATAGCATTACTGTGACTGCGTTTATTGATGCTGGACTCTGCCAGGCTACCTGGTGGGCAATTGAACAAATTGATCCAACCACTGGAACCCCTGTCCCTGGTACCCGAGTGGCGGGCATTCATTGGGATACTTCCCATTCTTTTGAAGGATATGATGGCACTGATACTCCAAGCGGAAATGATCCCGGACAACTTGAATACGATAAGTTGTATAAAATCTCTCGCGGTACATGGGGAGAGTGCCAGATTTGGAATAGCCAGGAATTGATCATTGGTAAAGGAAATCCTTACTGATAAGCATTTCAACTACTATCACAGTGACAATGACAGTTAAAGTGACCACAGGACCTATCTGACTTCCACTTTAACTGTCACTCTCATTCTAATTCTAACTCTAATTTCCCTCTCCGTCGTGGTCCGCCGCCAAAGACTTTGGCCACCGGTGGAAGCTTTTAGCGGAGTCGGATCATTCTAATCTCTCTCTCACCAAACCCACACTCGCCACCGTAATACAGAATAGCAAAGTAGCTCCCAGAAAGAATACTGAAGGCCCAATCCGACTAAAGAGAATACCGCCAAGAATAAGTCCAAAGATACTGGCTAAACTTCCGGTACTATTGCCGTAGCCCATGATGGTACCTTGCTTGCTAGGATCACTACGTTGAGCGAAAATAGATAGGAAGCTAGGCCACATAATGCCGTTACCAATGGATAAGAGTACGTTGGCCAAGTATACGGCGGCGGTAGTTGCAAAAGTCATACTCACAAAGCTCAGACCAATTAGTAGACTCCCGATCATGACCAGCCAGCCTTCTGAGATTCGCGGGCCCAGGTAGGTGAGCACTGGACCTTGAAAAATCACCATAATCAGGCTAGACACTGTAAGGAAAATGCCGAGTTCTGCCGGACTCCATTCCAGAATAGTCGAAGCGAAGATGGGGAAGCCAGCGTAGAAGAAACTAAAGCCGAGGAAGTTGAAAAAGTAGATGAAGAAAAGAATCGGCATTCCGGGTGTCCGCAGAATGGAACGCAGAGTGGTATCGGGGCAGTCAGTCATTTCGTAGCATTCTTTGTGCTCAATATGAAAGAGCTTGCGAATGCTAAGGATCGACATTTTCGCGTCTACCGCATTGGGATTGGATTCCGGTAGGAAGCGACTAATGACAAAAATAGCCAACATGGAGATGACTGCGGCGATGATAACGGGGAGTAAAGTGCCTAGTATTGTAGCACTCAATATACCCGCTAAGGCTGGACCTAGGATAAACCCTAAACTAGTGGAGGAGGCCATCAAGCCAAAATTGGATTTTCGATTCTCGTCCGTAGAAATATCAGCAAGGTAGGCATTGGCTACAGATACATTGCCACCGGTGAGTCCATCCAAGGCACGGGCTACGAACAAGACAATCAGCGGCGTGCTCAAAGCAAAAGCCCCCAAGTATTCGGAATCGATTTGGAACAGATCAACGCGGGGTAGCAGGAGTGCCACTATGAAGAGAATCCAGGCCAGAAAAGTCCCTGCCTGACTGATGATTAGCACCCACTTGCGCCCCACTTCATCTGACCAACGCCCAAGCAACGGAGCACCAATGAGTTGAAAAGCCGGATAAATGGAACCAAGTATGCCGTAGATAAATTCATTGCCACCAAAATCCTGCACCAGAAATACCAGAATGGGAATGATCAGGCTATAACCCATCATGCCAATGAAATTGACCATCAGCACTGGAAAGACTCTGGATCGAAGGAAGGCTAGCATGACTATGGTTTAGAGCTTTTGAAAATACGAAGTAGGAAACTAAAAGTGGGAAAGAGTCAGATAAAACTTGCTGCCTATTTCCTGCTATTATAAAACTGGATGGACGCGATGAATCGCGTCACTACCTTCAATTCACTTCTCAGCCGACGAAACTTTAGCGAAGTCGGCCCCACTTCCGATTTCTAAGCTCTTACTTCCTACTGTAACAACGGCCACATCCCGCCTTGGCCAATATCGTTGCTTCTGCGCCGGCGCTTCTTACCATCTTGGTTTCGGTCGTTTCCACCTTTCTTATTGTTGGATTCAGTGGACTTCTTCTGCTCTTTGCTCTTCTGGCTTTGCTGATTTCCTTCGCTAGCCTGTTGTGCGTTTTGAGCATTGTTACGGCGCCGGTTGTTGCGTCGACGTTTATTGGAGTTACGCTTTTTCTGGCGTTGGTTACCACTGTTTTGGTTTTCAGCAGTTTCACGCTGCGTTTGCTCTCCTTCTTTGGCCTGCTGTGTGTTTTGGTTCTGCTTCTGGCCAGAGCGCCGGTTATTCCGCCGGCGATTGTTATTTCTTGATCGTTCGTTGTGGTTACGACTAGGCGTTTGAGCAGTGTCACTGTTTGCGGTAGCAGAAGTTTCTTCAGTTCCCGGCAGGAATGGATGCTCTTCAATTACCGGAATTTGCTGACGAATCAGCTTCTGAATATCTTTTAGGTAAGGACGTTCCTCCACGTCGCAAAAGGAGATGGCCAAACCACTAGCCTCCGCACGCCCGGTACGACCAATACGGTGCACGTAAGTTTCGGGTACGTTCGGCAAATCAAAGTTGATCACAAACGGTAGCGCGCTCACATCAATGCCGCGGGCGGCAATATCAGTAGCTACCAGAGCGGTGATTTCTCCCTCTCGGAAGGCCTTTAGGGCTCTTTGGCGGGCTCCTTGTGTTTTATTGCCGTGAATGGCGGCTGCGGTTACTCCTTTTTTAAGCAGTTCCTTTACAATCCGATTGGCACCGTGCTTGGTACGCGAAAAGACTAGGACAGATTCCATGTCCTTTTCGCCAATGATATGGCGTAGCAGCTTGCGCTTGGCTTTCTTGGGCACAAAGTAAAGCTGTTGCTCCACCCGTTCGGCAGTAGCTTGTTCGGGCTTGATCGTGATCTTCTCGGGTTGCCCCAAGATGCTTTTTGACAGCTTTAAAATCGCCGGTGGCATAGTAGCGGAAAAGAAAAGCGATTGTCGCTCGCTCGGTAGTTGAGCAACTACTTTCCGGATGTCGTGAATAAAGCCCATATCCAGCATGTGATCCGCTTCGTCGAGAACGAAGTACTCAACGCGCCGCAAGCTGATGTAACCCTGACCAATGAGGTCGAGCAAGCGGCCTGGTGTAGCCACCAAAATATCGACACCGCGCTCCAGAATAGCGGTCTGTGGGCCTTGCTTTACGCCACCAAAAATAACCGTATTACGAAGCCGGGTAAATTTCCGGTAGGCACTGATACTCTCGTTGATCTGAATAGCTAGTTCTCGAGTAGGAGCAAGAATCAGGCAACGAATCTCCCGTGGTCCTTTTTGTTGGGTTTCCAGTAAATGCTGAATCAAAGGCAAGGCAAAGGCTGCCGTTTTACCCGTACCGGTTTGGGCACATCCCAGCAGGTCTTTCCGTTCGAGTAAAAGAGGAATAGCTTGTTCTTGGATGGGGGTGGGGTGCTCGTAGTTTAATTCCTTGAGGGCACGCAATATAGGGTCGATGACCCCTAATGATTTGAATGTCATTTGAAGTGATAAATAATCCGCAGTACCTTCATTAACAGCTCTGAAATTCCGGCCTCGCCGGCATAATCATAGGTGATAAACTTATCAGGAAAGTAATCGGGCGCTAATAGTCAGTAGGCGTCACCTAACGCCTATTAATTTACCGCAAAGGTAACATATTTATGAACGTAAGACGTCCCGAATAGTTTCGTCCTTGTCAAAGACACTCTTAGCAAAAGGGCAGAGCGGGATTACTTTCTTCCCTTGTTCTCTGACCATAGCTACTACCTGGTCCAACAATTGCCGGCCTACGCCTTGGCCCCGTAGCGAATCATCTACCTCCGTATGATCAATGATGATCAGCTCTTCACCGGCTTTGGAATAAGTCATTTCTGCCTTTAACGCTCCGTCTATTTTTAGGAAAGCTCGGCCTTTGGTGTCTTGTTCTTCGATTTCAATGGGGAGTTCATTCATGGATTGTTGCTTAAGCGTCTTTGAATTCAACCTTTACGTGACTACCGTCGCAGTAGGGCTTGTTTTGACTGGCGGCACAGGGCGGTCACTTTGTGCTTTGTTTCTTCTGTACCATCCGTGTGCTTGATGGTAAGATTACCGTAAAATAGGATAGGACCATTGGGACTCACTTCTACTCGGGTATCCCCCGTGATTTCGGTAGGCTTGTTGGCATCATCATTTCGATAATAGCTCAGTGCACCGCTGGGGCATTTGTCAATCTGGGCCATAATCCGCTCGGTCGTTGCTCCGTCGGCATTGATCCAGGGACGTTTTTGTGGGTCAAAAACTTCCGACAAGCCAGCTTCTCCTTTCCAGCAAATAGTAGAGTGAGCACAAATAGCCGGTTTCCAGACAACGGTAATTTCACCATTAGTATATTCCTTGGTAATATCCTTCTTCATGGTAGCTACGAGTTAGTTGGGTTCGTATTTAAGCTTTTGGATCATTTCTGTCGTCAATGGTTCAGCGTATGCACCATAAGCATCAATAAGCAGATCCATAAGATCGCACTTTTCCGAAGAAATAGTATACAAAACCGAAGCATCAGCCGGATTGCTATCGCCCTCAAAACGATACACCTCGTCTACCGTAAAATCATCGGCAAGCATTTCGTGGCCCAAAACAGTAGTTTAAGGAGGTTTTATTTAGGGAAGTATCTCGGTTGGTCTTTGGTTCATTTTGTCAGCTTCCATTGTCCGAAAAACGCTATCTTCCTCTCCACTTAGACTAGTAAAATAAAACCAACATTCATGTTTAGAATCACTTACCGTGCCGCTGTGCTGGCGGGCTGTTTATTCCTAACCATCGGCTTATTCGCCCAAGAATCTGAGGCTTATCAGAAACTAGCCGAAATTGCCGAAATCGAACAAAAGGTCATGATGCCCATGCGAGATGGGGTCCGACTAGCTACTGACATATTTCGTCCTAAAACCGATGAACCGGTTCCCGTTATTTTTTCCCGTACGCCTTACAACTTTAATCCTTACGGAGATGGTGAAGAGCGCAGCCGTAACTACACCCGCGCTTACGAGGCGGTTAAGCGTGGCTACGCCTATGTGGTGCAAAACGAACGCGGCCGCTACTTCTCCGAAGGCGATTGGGATATTCTAGGTGTACCTCTCACTGACGGTTACGATGCTTTCAGCTGGATGAAGGACCAGGAATGGTGCAACGGGAAAATTGGTACCTACGGTTGTTCTTCTACTGCCGAATGGCAAATGGCGGTGGCGGCGCTGGATCATCCCAGTCATGCGGCGATGGTGCCTATGGGCTACGGTGCCGGCGTGGGTAGAGTAGGGGATATCTACGAGCAAGGCAACTGGTATCGGGGCGGAGCCCAACAGATGCTATTTACCGCTTGGTTGTATTCAGTACAACACGATCCGATGCGTCCGCGTCCACCGGTAGGTATTAGCTCGGAGGATCTACGCCGTATCCACCGCTTCTATGATATGTCGCCAGAATATCCACGGGTAGACTGGTCCGAAGGATTAGCACATTTGCCAGTGGAGGATATCATCAAGAATCAGAAAGGCTCCGTTGGAATCTACGAACAGATGATCCAGCGCAAACCCAATGATCCGGATTGGTACGCCGGCGGGCTATACCACGATGATATGGTACTGGGCGTTCCCAGTATGTGGTTCTGCAGCTGGTACGATGTGTCTATTACGCCCAATATTGCATTGTTCAACCACGCTCGCGAAAACGCAGCGGAGGATGTACGCGATCACCAGTACCTCTTTATTGCACCAACCTTGCACTGCCGCTATACCCGCGCTACGGAGAATACAATCGTAGGGGAACGTTCCGTTGGGGATGCCCGCTACGATTACGACGGCTTGATCTACGGCTGGTTTGATTATTGGTTAAAGGGAGCCAATAACAATATCTTAGAAGAAACGCCACGTGTAACTTACTACACCATGGGTAGCAACAAGTGGCAAACCGCCGAGCAATGGCCACCAGAAGATAGTGAGCAAGTCACCTACTACCTGGATAGCGACGGTGATGCCAATAGCTTGTACGGAAGTGGCCGTTTGGTGGCTAGTGCCCCCACGGATGATGACGCTGACAGTTTCTCTTATGATCCGCACAACCCCATCACCTCTTACGGGGGTAACGTATGCTGCACAGGTAATGCAGTGGAGGGCGGTTCATTTGATCAGCAGCAAATGGAGACCCGTAGTGATATCTTAGTCTACAGCACGCCTCCATTAGAAGAGGGCGTAGAATTGAGCGGTTTTGTAGAATGCACGCTTTACGTGAGCTCCGATGCAAAAGACACCGACTTCACGCTAAAGTTGATTGACGTATACCCAGATGGGCGTGCTTATAATCTGGATGAAACCATTCAGCGGGTGCGCTACCGCGAAGGTTATGACAAGGAAGTATTCATGGTAGAAGGCGAAGTGTACAAGATTGATTTGACACCACTTGCTACCAGTAACTACTTTGAGAAAGGACACCAAATCCGCATTGAGGTTTCCAGTAGTAACTTCCCGCGCTTTGAGCGTAACCTCAATACGGGCGGAGCCAATTATGACGAAGCCAAAGGTGTTGTGGCACGCAATACCGTACACCATTCTGCTGAGCATCCGTCACAGATTCGGCTTTCTTTGCTGAAAAACTAGAAAAATTGCTTTTGCCCTGAGGTACGATCCGGGCAAATTCATCGTTTGACGATTATTAGGTTGGTATGAAGTAAATCGCTATATGTGCTAACGACTACACACTAAACTGCATCTAGGAATAAGAGGGTAGAGGGAATTAGAGATCTTTCTACTTTCTTATTTCTGACTTCATACTTTTTAATCCTACACTATTTGTTAACCACCCAAAAGCAACATTTAACTATGAGATGGTTCAAAAACTCGCTACTTCTCCTATTAACAATGTCGATGTTGGTGTCCTGTGTGAGCAAGAAACAATACGACGCCCTACAAGCTGAACTGGAGCAAGCGAACCAACTAGAAGAAAAGACCGCTGCTGACCTCAATCGTTTGTCACGCCAGCTCAATACCTGCGAGCAGGAACGAACTCGACTAACTGCCCTTATGGAAGGGCGAGATGGTCAGATTACTTCGCTCCAAGATCAGGTGAGAGATATCCGCGAACAGCGTGATCAGATTTCACAACAGCTGAACAACGTGACCATCCTTTCTCAATCAGCTAGCGATAATGTGAGCGAATCGCTATCGCAATTGGAACAAAAGGATGAGTACATCCAGGTGCTACAGTCTGCTAAGACGCGGGCCGATTCTATCAACTTAGCCCTGGCGGTAAACTTGAAAAGTGTACTAGCAGATGGTATTGCTGATGATGATGTGGAAATCAAGGTAGATAAGACGGTGGTCTTCATCAACCTTTCGGATAAGATGCTGTACCAAAGTGGTAGCTACAATATTACTTCCCGGGCCAGCGAAGTACTGGGTAAAATCGCGCAGATTGTCCAATCTCGCCAGGAGGTAGAAGTGATGATTGAAGGCTACACGGATAATGTGCCAATCAATACTGCTTGTGTACAAGACAACTGGGATTTAAGTGTACTTCGTGCCACTTCAGTAGCGCGTGCGCTGCAGTTTCAGCACGGCGTTGATCCTAATCGTCTAATTGCTGCCGGTCGCGGTCAATACAACGCTTTGACTTCCAATGACACTGCGGAAGGGCGATCCACCAACCGCCGCACTCGCATTATCATTTTACCAAAGCTGGATCAATTCTATGATCTGCTGAATCCGGATAATGTACCTGCTATCGATCGAGGATAATCGATCAGAGATTGAACCTTATCCAACGCCCCAGACTTGCGCTGAACTGCAGGTCTGGGGCGTTTCTATTTTTACAAGTTTACAAGGCTTTAGCGCAAAGTTTCTAAGAAATTTGAAAGGCGGTGCAATGTTTTTAGCAGCCTCCGCATATAGTTGCTGACACCGATGGAAAATCCATTTCAATATACGCTTGTGATGATACTTCTCATCCCGGTACCGAAGGTGGAATCGTCATCGACTTAAGTGTCCAACCAACCTACTGCTCAAAAATCTCAATTCTTCCCGCCCGCTCAATATTCACCGTTGGCGTACCACTGAAATCTTGAATAACTCCTTTCACGCTAATCACCTGCCCATCGAAGGCCGTTTTGGGATCAAAGTCAAAGTTGCTGAGATCGCGCTTGCGAATAAATATAGAGAAGATCTGATTGGGGAATTGTCGGTCCAGGTTAAACCATAAATTACCAGAGCGGCTATAGCGGGTGCCAACTACTGTTCCTACTACAGTTATCGTTTCGTTCGTACCCATGTACTGCTTGGCTTGCTCGGTATTAAAGTGACCAGGAGGTAAACTTGGGGCGGCAATGGGCTCTACATCACCCTGCGGTACCTCTGGAAGCCAGTCGCGAACTTGCGCAGTGGTTTCAATGATCTCGGCATTCGGTAGGTTCGGGAAGAAATCCAGACCGGTAATTTCTTCCACCTCGTCTACAGAAACGGCGTAGGTATAAAGTGGATCCTCCAGGCCATAGTTGGGAATGACAAAGCCAATGGCACGTTGGGTATTTAGATCCAGTATCACTTTGAAATACCGGCGGGGCAGAGACAGACCATTTACACTACGTTCGACCTTGGGCAAGTCTGCGTCCAATACCGGGCCAGTTACTACGTAGAGCTGAGTCTCGGGATGATCGAAAACGTAGCCGCGAATACTTCCCTCCAGTTCAGCCCAGCCTTCACGGTTGAATTCCGGCCGTTGTGGTGACATGTTGGAATAGAAGTAAGATTCCGATAGGGCCTTCGCCGACCAACGGAAATCTGCTGATGGTGCTAAGTGGCCTCGATCATAACCGTAACCATCATACTCGTAAGTACTGTCGGGCTGGAGGTACTTTAAAAAGTAATCGGCCTCCACTGCTGAGCCGCTGTCGATTTTTGGATCTTCTCGGAAATCGTTAGAACGAAAGACCGTCCCCGTAATGACGTCTGGTGTAATAATATGTGCTACCCAGCGGGCCTGCTCGTGGGCCTCGTCGTATTCCAGCATCATGGCGCTGTGCTCAATATAAGTTTCTGACGGTAAGCCAATCGCCTTGAGATCGGTGCGGACTCTTTCCAGCTTCAGTTCTTCAACTTGCCCCAGAAGTACCTTTTTCTGTTCGTCTAGTTGGGCAATTTCAGCTTCTATATTTTCGATGCGGTCTTCTACTGGCTGTGCGTAAAGCGCTAAAGAAAGGACCATGCTGAGGGTAAAAAAAGAGAGTTTCATCATGTTGGCAAAGATATGCTTTCCGAACGCAACAGTATTTACCTATAGTGCGGTAAAGCGGGATTATTTCCGCTCCTTGTACCAAAAACCTAAGCCTTTTTCCGCGAGAAATTTATGCCAACTTGTAGGCAGTATTGGACGCAGGACAAAAAGCAATACAGCCAGGAGGTTGGAACTGATTAAGCGCAATAGAGCAGCTAGACTCAGTTTTCCTTTGCGCCCGGAGGTGATGACTGGATGTTGATGCAGAACGGTAAAGGACTGGTCTACAGATTTACCATATCGCTTCAGTCGCCTGATAAAGTCAAATTCTTCGTAGGCGTAGAGCTCTGTGCTAAAACCACCAATGGCCTCAAACGCTTGCCTTTCACATAGTAGGCACACACCACCGGCAATATTGAGGAGGCGAAAAATGGGATTCAGCCGCTCCATACGTAGTTTGCTAAAAAGTGGACCATCTTCGATTGTTACGGTAGTGCCACAGCCTAAGTATTGCTTAGACTGACTAAGCTGGATGAGGTCTTGGATTAGCGCAGGAGTAGGGTAGGAGTCAGCATCCATAAATAAAATCCACTGTCCGCTCGCTGCTGCCGCTCCGGTATTTCTAGCTCGACCAATTTGGTTAATGGGCTCGTGTACAACCAGCGCACCAGCCGCTTGAGCCAGAGTAGCCGTTTTGTCAGTAGAGTTGTTATCACAAACAATAATCTCCCAATTCAGGAATGAGGGCATGCCGGTATTCAGGGCATCCTGTATCCGATGAAGGTTAGACACCAAGACTTCTGCTTCGTTGAAAGCCGGAATAACGACTGATAGATAGATGTCTGTGTGCATGCTATTTTTTTGCTACGGTAAGCTGATAGCCAACCTCAGATCATGCTACGGTGTTAAGAGAAAGTAAACTAAAGATCACCCCAAATTCACACCCAATGAAATACGTGCTCCTACTGCTGGGTGTACTGCTCCTGAGCAATGCCCAAGCACAACTTACAACTTCTGAGCCACTTGCTCCACCCAGTCGGTTTGATCTACTTAAGATCGACGGTAAAAACGCGGTGAATAGTGTGTTGCATGCCTATGCTGGCCCTGCCCGTTGGAAGAAAAACGACTGGCTCACCGCCGGCGGAATTGCGCTGGGTACCTTTGGCTTGTTTCTCTTGGACGAACGAGCACAACCTCACTTTGTAGAACGTAATGAAAAGGTACCTAACCTGATTCAGGATGCCGCTTTCTATTTTGGTAAACCGCAATACAATTATGGGTTGACCGCCGCGGTCTACACCATCGGATGGCTGACCAAAAACGAGAAGATTCGAGAAACGGGTGTGCTATTGATTGCTTCGGCTACCACAGCGGGCCTCATTCAAACGGTTAGTAAGACCGCCATTGGTCGGGCTCGTCCCAGTACGGGGGTGGGTAACAGTGACTTTGATTTTTTCAACGGCACGCCCGATTATCATTCTTTTCCTTCCGGCCACGCTATTTTAGCTTTCACCACTGCTCATGCGCTGGCGAAGCAAACGCGAAGCCCTTGGCTGAAAGCGGGGATCTACACCCTGGGCTCCATCACGCCGGTATCTCGCTTGTGGACCAACGCCCACTGGTTATCTGATATTGGCTTGAGTTTGGCCATCAGTATCGTGGCGGTGGATAGTGTGTACAACTACCTGAAACGCAGTGGCGACTACGGTGAGCATGAATCTCGTTTGGGAATCCGTTGGCGAGTGTCCGCAGGGCCGCAGGGATTTGGTTTGGTGGGGCAGTTTTAAGGTCCTAGCCTGGCCCTGCCTCCGAGCCGATATCCATTCTGAGCAAACCTCGGAATTCCTGCCGGGCTGTACTGTTTTCGTATAGTACCTTATAGACGGACTCTGCGATTGGCATATTGATATCATACTTTTTCGCCAAGTCCATTACTACTTTAGCGGTCTTCACTCCTTCGGCCACCTCCGCCATATCGGCAATGATATCTGCTATTTTGCGCCCTAGGCCTAGTTGGTAGCCTACAGTTCGGTTTCTACTTTTTTCACTGGAGCAGGTAGCCACTAAGTCTCCCATGCCAGCCAATCCAGCAAAGGTACCAGGTTGGCCACCCATGGCTACTCCCAAGCGAGTAAGTTCGGCTAGTCCACGGGTAATAATGGCGGCCCGCGTGTTTTCTCCGGCTCCGCTACCATCTCCCATTCCTGCGGCAATGGCCACAATGTTTTTCAGCGCCCCACCTAGCTCGCACCCAACGACGTCTTCATTGGTGTAAACTCTAAACAGCCCGGTCTTGAACACCCGTTGTAACCGCTTTGCAATCGTATCATCTACCATTGCAATAACACTAGCGGCCGCCTGACCCACCACAATTTCCTTTGCCAAATTAGGGCCAGTAAGTACACCAGCAGGATGCCCCTCCATTTCTTCTTCGATCACTTCTGTCATCCGCATCATTGAGCCTACTTCTAGCCCTTTCGATAAACTGATGATCGGTACCCAGGGGCGTATATGCGGCCTGGCATCTCTTAATACTTGACGGAAATGCTGGGCAGGAATACCCATTACAATTACATCTGCATCAGCTACAGTTTCTTCGATGGAAGGACAAGCCTTTAAGGAAGGGGGCAACTGAGCTCCTGGCAGGTACTTTTCGTTTCGGTGGTTTTGGTTGATATCATTTACGGTGGCGCTGTCTCTAGCCCAAATTTTGGTAGGACAGTTCCTAGCGGTGAGAGAAGCTACTGTGGTTCCCCAAGAACCACCACCTAGTAATCCGACTTTAAGGTTCATGTAATTGCTTTTTGGTGCTTTTCTGCCAGCGAACCCCTGTGGGTTCTGATGAAGAAGAAGTACTGGAAAAAGTAGGATGCTTATCCCGTGCTTTCTGTTTGGCCTTGGGTATCATGGAAGATCGAAAAAATCTACTGGGTAGCAAAATTTTTGTATAGGTATTCCCTCCTGTAACTCAGTTGTAACTCGGCTGTAACTACCCCCCTCTATATTTGTCTTGTCGTTAGGGAATAAGCCTGCGAACAAGATCAAAAAAGAGAGCACTACTTATAGAGTGCTAGAGCTTAAATAACTGAAAATGGCAAACAAGAAAATCGAAAAAGTAACCCTTCAGGAAAGAGTCGATTCTGTGAAGTCAAGCATTAGTGAGATGCACGAGGAAGTGTTAAGCACTGCGCACCAAATGGTTGACGTTTCTTTGGAATCAGGTGCCAAGTGGCAGAAGCTGATGACTAAGGTACTACACCAAGGTACCGATCTATTTGAGAAGCAGCAGGACATGACTTTCAACGCACTGGAAGAGGTGAAAAGCCAGTTCATGACCAGCAACAAGCGCTTTAAGCAGTTGTTGGGCTTGAATCAGACTAAGGCTAAGAAAGCAGCTAAGCTTCGCAAAGAGAATGGCGTTCGTGCTCGTAAGGCAACTACTAAAGTAGCCGATCTTACTGCAGAAGTTGACGCAGATTTTCTCTCAACTCAAGATAATTTGAAGGAGTTGAAAGGCATTGGTCCTAAGATCGAATCACTTTTGAATGAGGCCGGTATTAGCTCTTTTTATCAGCTAGCTAACGCCTCTACAGAACGCCTACAGGATGTTCTGAAAAAGGCCGGTTCCAGATACCAGTCTATGAACCCTACCATTTGGAAAAGCTTGGCTCAAGCGGCCATTACCAACCGCAATAATTAATACAACTAACCCCAAAAAATCAAACCATCGTTTGATTAACTCAAAATAATATTGACATGGCTAACAAGGCAAAAAAGAACGATAAGACCAGGTTCGATTTCTCTGATAGCACCACTGCTATTAGAAAGACCGCAAAATCCATCAACGCTCAAGTGCAGGAGACTGCAAGCGAAATCGCTGAGGACCTCAAGGAAAATGGTACCCAGTTGGCAGACATGGCCATGGAGCCAGTGAAGAAAGCTTACGATAAAGTTGCGGACCAGATCAACTGGGAATACTTGGACTTGGCTAAGGCTACTAAAAAGGCGAACAACTTCGTCTTTGATACCACCGAAGAAATCGTAGACGGTGTATTAGAGAATGGTCCCAAGTGGCAAGGTGTTGCTGAAAAAGCAATTAACGGCGGACTTAAGCTGGCTGCTAAGCAGCAGGACATGATGTTCGATACGCTGGAAACAGTTAAGGGCCAGTTCGTAAAGAGCTCTAAGCGCTTTCGGAAGTTACTTTCTAATAAGGCCAATTAAGCCTACGCTTAAAGGACAAAAAGATGCTAAATAATCTTAAAAAAGCATACCAAACCACTAAGGCAGCCAATGCCATCTTAACAGAGGCTAGTGGTGTTATGCTGAAATCTTCCTTCTCCACTGCTAAGCAAATTGCCATACTATACCGCGACGCGGGCTACAAAGCTTTTTCGTTCGGTAAGGGAATGGTAAAGAAGACCGTGGAGTTGACTGTTGCTAACCAAAAGGAGTTGCTGAAAACTTCTGGCAATGCCTTGAAAGAAGTTGCGCAAAGCTTGCGCGAAGTGGAGCCAGAGGCAGCAGACGAGAAGAAAGATTTGACCATTGACGATGTTTTAAACAACTAAGACATGCGGATTATCCTGTTTACGGGAAAGGGAGGAGTTGGAAAAACGACAGTCGCTGCCTCCACTGCTTTAAAAGCAGCTAAAGAAGGTAAGAAAACACTCATCATATCAACGGATCCCGCGCACAGTTTATCTGATGCGCTGGACATGGAACTGAGCCCGGAGCCGATGGAGATCGCTCCTAATCTCTACGCCCAGGAATTTGACGTGTATTATTCCATGCAAAAATACTGGGATAATATGCGCAACCTGATGAATACCATCTTCCGTTGGAGAGGTGTTAAGGGAGTAGTAGCCGAAGAGCTTTCGGTGTTACCGGGGATGGAGGAAGCTTCTGCCTTCTTGTGGCTTGAAAAGTACTACGAAGAGGGCACCTATGATGTCATCGTAATCGATAGTGCCCCAACCGGTGAAACGCTGACACTTTTGTCATTGCCACAGGTAGCAAAATCCTGGATGACCAAAGCCTTTTCCAGCAAGAATCTGGCGGTGAAGACGGTCACAAAAGGCGTGAAGTTCTTTACTGGAGTGCCATTGGATAAGGGGCTGGAGGAAATGGATGAGTTGTTTAACAAGCTGGAGAAAATCCAGCAAGTTTTCCTTGACCCAGAAGTAGCCTCTATCCGTATTGTTACTAATCCAGAACGGATGGTAATCAAAGAAGCTCGACGGGCCTATACCTATTTACAGTTGTACGGTTACAATGTAGATGGGGTTATCATCAACCGAATTCTACCAGAAGAGTCAGTCGGCGAAGCTTTCAAATACTATGTCGAATCCCAGAGCAAGTACATTGAGGAAATTGAGGAAAGCTTCCAGCCACTGCCCATTCTGAAGGTCAAACACCAGGGGCAGGAGGTATTTGGCATGAAACAACTGAAGAAGATTGGTACTGATCTTTATCGGGGAAAGAAGGCTTCCGATGTACTGTATTTCGATAAACCTTTTGAGATTATTGAAAATAGCAATGGTTACTTCTTCAAGACCAAATTACCGTTTACCGTAGAGGAGGATATTGAATTGAAGAAGTTTGGAGATGAACTGGTCATTGACCTGGGGAACCGTCGTAAATCACTAATGCTGCCACGCTTTGCTAGCTTCTTGAAATTAGAGGAGTTTAGATTTCAAGCGCCTTGGCTGGTTGTTTCTCTAGTGAAGTAAGCAATTACCAAACTCCTTAGTGGAGGGTATTAACATACTATGGGGTATTAAGGCTTGATGTCTTTCTACCCCATACCTTTATTCTAGAGTCTTGTTCTTCAGATAAACTTTTGTTAGGTAAAGCCCCTTTAAACTCACACCGAACTGATTTAAACTTTTGTGGTGTTGATGAGCCTGAGCCTTTGTGGGTTCTGGCGAAGAGGCTTTCCGAGTGCATA
>JBCBWU010000017.1:0-56113 GCA_039816955.1 Bacteroidota bacterium | reverse complement strand
CTCGTAAATACCGGCACGTTGCCAGTCTTTATAGGCATTTAGCCAAGCGGCCTGGAGCGCCTCTAAGTTTTCGGTAGTTGCTTCTCCCCGAAAGTCTCCAGCAGCATTTTCTAAATCATTAACGCTTTGGAAACTGGCCTCTAAAGCCGGTAAGATGATATTATCGGCCCAATGCGTCAACATGGCCTTACGGTCAAAATTATCAACGGGTTGTGGATTATCGTCGCCGCTATCACCGCAAGCAAATAATCCTGATACGACCAGAAATAAGAAGAATAATCTTTTCATAATGCACCTCGTTTTTGAAAACACCAAGGGGCGACTCGCCAGAGCCGCCCACAGTGGACTTATTAGCTTTACAACCACTTCACGCAAGGTTCTTACGTGCTAAGTAGTCGAAATTGTAGTTCTTAGCTACCAGCCTGATCGACAGTGAAGTCAAACTCCGCCGCAATCTGTTCTGATAAGCTTTGCAATGTAGCAGGCGTTACATCCCACAAGCCATTGGCACCATCGTTCAACAAATCAGTCAACATAGCGTCCACCTCAGTACCGCTGAAGTATGGCTCAGAAGTATTTGGCTTACGCGTAAACTGCAGACTATAAATGAAACCGTAACCTTCTGACAGATCGTGGAATACACCACCCAAGTTTACAGGTTCGGTTTCCAAACCAGCCTTACCTTGCTGTAGGTAGTACACTGCACGTACCGCAATTACAGTAGATACTTTTTCGCGCACGATTTCTGCTTGCTCATCACGAGTCTTATAATCACCAGCAACGATAGCTGCACGGCCCAACTTAAGTGCTTCGTAGATATCATCAGCGATACCCATGAAATCTGGATCACCCTCAACACGGCCAATGTACTTATTTAAGAAGCTGTCGTCATCACCAATGGTTGGATTAGGATCAGCAGTGTTAGCAGCAGTACCATAAAGGTAACCGTAGGCCTCATCCCACTTGTGCTCCATGTTGGTGTAGTTCTTACCATCAGCAACGGTTCCGTTATCATTCTCGTCGATATTAGAAGCAGCATCCAGTACAGCAGGACTGAGGTAGTTGTTCAAAGCCTGATCAGCCATCAAAGCACCAATCAAACCTTTGTTAACCAACTGATTATATTCTAGGCCTTGGCTATTAACGTAGCGTACAGAACCGCCGTCGGCGATCTGTCCAGCAACACCGGCCTCCGCCAAAACGTTTTCTGCAGGAGCTACCTCATTTACCTGAGCTGCGATCCAAGCATCAAATGCTTCTTTGATAATTGCACTACCAGTAGCGTTGCTAGAGAAGTAGTCAGCAGAAGCGGCAGTCTTACCACGAACACTCTTGGTAGAAGCATTTAGATCAGCATTCGAAAATGGATCAACACCCTCTGGATTAACGTACATGTTCTGTAAGGCCTCCACGGTTACGGAAAAGTCCTTCATTCCAGAGATCAATTCCTCTCCCATCATGATTCGGTCAGTCTGGCCACTGAATGAAACAGTAGTAGCACCGTCACGAGCGAACTCGTAAGTTTGAGGTACATCAATCATTGGGCCTGCATCGTCGTCATCACAGGCAGAAAAACCCAAAACAGCTAGAATTGCGAGTAAGTACAGAAATTGATTCTTCACTTGGTTTACTTTTATTTAAACTAAATCTAAATAGCGTCGCAAAACTATACCAGCCTCAATGATTCACCAAGTTATATTCAAATAAAAGGGAGTTGTACCTAATTAATACCTAATCATTAGGTAGTCGGTGTACGAGCTGCTTCCCGGGCAACAAACTTACGACGGATAACATCTTGCACTGGAATTTCCTCGATTTTGCTTTCTAGCCAGGAGATAATATCCAGGTATAAGAAGGGCCTACGCACAAACGGGCTGTCCTCCAGCGCCACCAGTTTTTCTTTCAGGCGCTCAAATTCCTCCGGTAACTCGTCGGTACGAATTCGGGGAGTCTTACGAATGAAATAGAAGATTTCCCGTTGCACCTCATTGAGTTCTTCCAACTTGGATAGGAAGCGATAAACGGACTTCACCTGATACTCCACCAATTGGCGGTTGCCCAATTCAAAGTGAGCGATCAGGTTCAAAATCCGGGCAAAGCTTTGGATATCTTCGCGGTAGTCTGGATTCTTTTGATTGAGGATGAGATTCAGATAATCAATGGCCGAACCGTTATCGCCACTGGCAAAGTACAGACAGGCAATGCGGTAGTAGAAGACCAGTACGCGACGGCTATCCCAGTTGTAAGTGTTTTGTTGGATCAGCTTCATGAGTGGATCCACCAGTGCAATACCTTCGCTGAAGGTACCTTCCAAGAAGTGCAGCTTGATTTGGTGAATGTACCAGAACAGGTAGTAGAGTCCTTCTACGTTCCGGTTTTTGCCCATATCATACTGTTCCGGGAACTTCTCGAGCACAGCCATGATCTCCCGAAACCGACGATGATGCAAGGTATTGAACAGTGCATTGAGCAGTTTATGGAGTCCCTTTAGGTATTCTGCGGGGTGCAGAAAAATGGCTTCTTCGTTTTGCTGGAATAGATTGAGCCAGCGCTCACTATAGCGGTAGCAACGCGGAAAATCCTGCGTCATATGATAAAACCAGTAGTGGGCCTTACAATAGTAAACCTTTCCCCAAAAGTCAAGCTCCTCATATCGTACATCAGGTAGACGCGATTGGAAAACGTCCCGTATGTAGTGATCATCCTTTTCGTTCCGTACGTATCCTACCTTCAGATACAGGGCGTACATCTGCAGACTCAGATTGGAAAACTGGTTGGAGCGATACAGTAGATTGGTTGCCTCGATAGACTCCGCACTTAACTGCTCAGCGCGGCCTTCAATGCTACGGGTAATGTACTGCCCTTCAATTTGTTTTTCGAATTCAAGGATTTCCAATTTCAGCGTATCGAAATGACTCTGACTGGCTTTTTGTTTCGCCTTATCTAGTACATCTAAGGATTGGCGATACAGGCCTTTATTGTAGAGTACGCGCGCGTAGTCAATCGTCTCACGGATCTCAATATCCTGGTTGTAATTCTTGCTCAGCAGGCGCAAACTCGTTAGCAATTGCTTGTAAAGATGCGCTTTAAGGTTAGAGAGTTGGCTTTTCTTGATATCCGGAATCCGTTTTAGTAACAACGGTTCATCGTACTCCTGGTGCTTATCCAGATGATCGAACAGCTGCAGAAAAAGGATATCATTGGAGGATTGATTTCGCCGCACAAAAAGCCGAAAGTGCCTCTTCTCAGCTCTGGTTAGAGAGACAATCAGTTGCAGCAAATCATCGGTCTTCTGTTTTGGCATTGTAGTTTTGAGTTTACTAAGGAACTAAAATCCAGCACTTTAGATAAAGATACTACCTTTTAGCATATGGTAGTCTTACACTATTTTAGCTACATGGGCTGCCTGCATCCAAATATCTTTGAACTGTATACCGATTGCGTAGAGGTTTGAAAAACTTCAAACTGACTTCGAATCGAGTGTATACTCGCTCGAATACTCATTAGGCTCGCCTAATGTAATTCGAATGCGGTATACAAACATACAAACTCTAGTATTATTTCCAGTCCTATGTCAGCAGAGCACATCAACATCTTCGATACCACCCTGCGCGATGGCGAGCAGGTTCCCGGTTGTAAATTGGCTACGCCACAGAAAATTGAAATCGCCCTGCAGTTAGAAGCACTGGGGGTAGATATTATTGAGGCAGGCTTCCCAATTTCCAGCCCGGGTGACTTCAACTCAGTGGTTGAGATCAGTAAAATTATCAAAAAGGCAAAGATATGTGCCTTATCACGGGCGGTCGAAGCCGACATCAAACGGGCTGCTGAAGCACTCGTTTACGCCAAGCATCCGCGGATTCACACAGGTATTGGCACTTCAGAATCACATATCAAGCATAAGCTCAAGTCTACTCAGGCAGAAATCCTTGAACGTTCAGTGAAAGCTGTCAGCTACGCTAAACGTTTTGTAGAAGATGTAGAGTACTACGCCGAAGATGCTGGCCGTACCGATAACGAATACCTCGCCCGCGTATGCGAAGCCGTGATTAAGGCCGGCGCGACCGTTCTGAATATTCCTGATACTACGGGCTACTGCCTACCGGAAGAATACGGCGCGAAGATTCGCTACTTGAAAGAAAATGTGAAAGGCATCGACAAGGTGGTCCTTTCTACCCATTGCCATAACGATTTGGGCTTGGCAACTGCCAACTCCATTGCCGGTATCCAGAATGGCGCTCGCCAGATCGAGTGCACCATTAACGGTATCGGAGAACGTGCTGGTAATACCTCACTGGAAGAGGTAGTAATGATTATGCGTCAGCACCCTTATCTAAACTTGGACACCGACATTAATTCCACCTTACTAAACGAAACCAGCCAACTGGTGAGTGACCGCATGGGCATGATGGTGCAGCCTAACAAAGCAATTGTAGGCGCCAATGCCTTTGCGCACTCCAGTGGTATCCACCAAGATGGGGTGATCAAGCGCCGCGACACTTACGAAATCATCGACCCAAGAGAAGTGGGTGTAGATACAAGTAAGATCGTCTTGACTGCTCGTAGTGGTCGTGCAGCCCTAGCTTATCGCTTTAAGAACATTGGCCATAACCTCAGTAAGCTGGAGTTAGATGCAGCTTACGCCAAATTCTTAGAAGTTGCCGACCGCAAGAAAGAGGTAAACGACGCCGATTTGGAAGGCATTTTGAAACACGAAAACATCCCGGCTTAGTCTTTGCGGGAATAAATGGAGCTATTTCCCATGGGAAAAACTTTGTTCGACAAGATTTGGGATCGCCATGTTGTGAAATCGATTGAAGGCGGTCAACAGATTCTCTACATTGACCGTCACCTAATTCACGAAGTGACGAGTCCGCAAGCGTTCGATGGTCTACGTCGCCGGGATTTACCGGTTTTTAGACCCAAGCAGACCATCGGCACTGCCGATCACAACGTTCCTACTATTGACCAGCACCTCCCGATTAAGGAAGAGCTTTCGCGTAAGCAAGTTCAGGCCCTAACGGATAATTGTGCGGAGTTTGGCGTGGAGTTGTATGGCTTGGGACACAAATACCAGGGTATTGTACACGTTATTGGCCCGGAATTGGGTATTACACAGCCCGGTCGGACCATGGTATGTGGGGATAGCCACACCAGTACGCACGGTGCCTTTGGCGCTATTGCTTTTGGTATTGGTACCAGTCAAGTAGAACAAGTGCTGGCTACCCAGTGCCTACTACAGCGCAAGCCGAAGCGGATGCGCATTTCGGTAGATGGAGAGCTCGCTCCCGGAGTAGTCTCTAAGGATATTATCCTTTACATCATTTCCAAATTGGGAGTTGGTGGCGGCACTGGTTACTTCGTAGAATACGCGGGCTCTGCCATTCGTAGCCTTAGTATGGAAGCACGGATGACGATCTGTAACATGAGTATTGAAATGGGCGCTCGTGGTGGCTTAATTGCCCCCGATCAAACCACCTTTGATTATGTCGAAGGCCGAGAGTTTACCCCCAAGGGCGCAGAATGGGACGAAAAGCTGGCTTACTGGAAATCCTTATATACCGATGATGACGCCACCTTCGACGCTGAATTCAACTTCAGGGCCGAAGATATTGAACCTATGATCACCTATGGCACCAACCCAGGTATGGGCATGGGGGTGACTGAAAAAGTGCCAGCCAAAGCAAAAGAAGGCGAAAGTGAAGCCACCTTCCAGAAAGCCCTAGGCTACATGGATGTGCAAGCGGGTGGAGCACTACTGGGACAAAGCATCGACTATGTCTTTATTGGTTCTTGTACCAACTCACGCATGGAAGATTTGCGCCTGGCGGCGGGATTGATAGCAGGAAAGAAGGTCGCACCACATGTGCGTGCAATGATTGTTCCTGGCTCGCAGCAGGTAGCCATACAGGCCAAAGAAGAAGGTCTGGACCGAGTCTTTGAAGCCGCAGGTTTCGAGTTCCGTCAAGCGGGTTGTTCGGCTTGCCTGGGTATGAACGAAGATAAAGTTCCGGCTGGCAAGTACTGCGTTTCTACTAGCAATCGCAATTTTGAAGGCCGTCAGGGTCAGGGTGCACGCACCATTCTAGCGAGCCCGCTTACCGCAGCCGCAGCCGCCATTGCCGGGGAAATCATCGATGTGAGAACGCAAATTGAAGTACTGGTATAAGCCCTTCCAACATGAAAGCATTTACAACAATCAACAGCACTGCCGTTCCACTTCCAATCGAGGATGTGGATACGGATCAAATCATACCTGCTCGTTTCCTCAAGGCTACCACGCGTGATGGTTTTGGGGATAATCTTTTCCGTGATTGGCGTTTTGATCGGGAAGATCAGCCAAAAGCAGAGTTCGTACTGAACAATCCTACCTACGGAGGCGAGATCCTCGTAGCCGGAAAGAACTTTGGTTGCGGCTCCAGCCGAGAGCATGCTGCCTGGGCCATTGGTGACTTTGGCTTTCGGGTAGTTGTTTCTAGCTTCTTCGCGGACATCTTTCGCGGCAATGCCCTCAACAATGGAATTCTGCCGGTGATCGTATCGCCAGATTTTCTGGATAAAATATTTCAGGCGATTGAAGCTAACCCTCAGGCTACTTTTACCGTATCCTTGGAGGAACAATATTTCCAAATTGACGCAACAGGCAGTAAGACCGCATTCGAGATAGGCCCGTATAAGAAAAAGTGCTTGTTGAACGGTTATGATGACATTGACTACCTGCTGAGTCAGGCAGCAGAAATAGAAGCTTATGAAAAAGTTTAAGATTGCCGTACTGGACGGTGATGGTGTTGGCCCAGAGGTAGTTGCCCAGGCCATGAAAGTTTTGGATGCGGTAGCACACCGTTACAAGCATACCTTTGAATACTGCCACGCGCTGGTAGGTGCCATTGCCATTGATCAAACGGGTAATCCCCTACCCCAAGAAACCATTGATGCTTGCCTGGAAAGCGATGCTGTACTCTTTGGTTCTATCGGCCATCCGAAGTACGATAACGACCCATCGGCTAAGGTTCGGCCGGAGCAAGGCTTACTTAAACTACGCAAGACCTTAGGGCTTTTTGCTAATCTGCGCCCGGTAACCATCTACCCCAGCTTGCGCGACTTGTGTCCGCTACGTCCAGAGCGTGTGGAAGGAGTAGACATGCTCATTGTTCGCGAACTAACTGGAGGAATTTACTTCGGCGAGCGCGGCCGCAGTGAAGATGGAAAATCCGCTTATGATACCTGTAGCTACAGCTACGAAGAGATTGAACGGATCGCACGAATTGGCTTTGAAGAAGCGATGAATCGCCGTAAACAATTACATTTAGTGGACAAAGCTAATGTACTAGAATCCAGCCGACTATGGCGGGAGGTAGTGCAAAAACTTGCACCAAAATACCCTGAAGTTGAGGTCAACTACATGTTTGTGGATAATGCAGCCATGCAGTTGATTTTATGGCCAGCACAGTTTGACGTGATCATCACCAGCAATATGTTTGGGGATATCTTGTCCGATGCTTCGAGTGTGCTTTCCGGCTCTCTGGGCATGCTACCAAGTTCATCGGTGGGTGTTCACACTTCTTTGTTCGAGCCCATTCACGGTTCGTATCCGGAAGCTACCGGTGAAGATCGGGCCAACCCCTTGGCTACCATCCTATCCGCAGCAATGTTACTGGATAGTTTGTCACTACACGAAGAGGCTACACAAGTCCGCGCTGCGGTGCAGCAGGTGATGGATAAAGGGCTGGGTACTGAAGACTTGAATCCTCGAATCAAGTGTAGCACTTCTGAGCTAGGAGATATCATTGCCGACATAGTGGAAGATACCGATGCTCATAGCCTGCGCATCGAAAAGATTACACATCGGATGTCAACGATCATCTAAAATAAAGGATAGCTGGAAGGCAGCTTAGCGTTGCCTCCCAACTAACGATTTGAGTATTTGAAAGCGGAGCTTTGGTTAACGGAGCTTCGCTTTTTTATTGGCAATCCTTGCTCCCTTACCTCCAAGCAGAAAATACCTAGCCCGGCACACAAGGCACCAGGCTAGGCGAAAAATATTACTGAACTAAGTCTTGACCACTACCAATCAAATAAGCGGCAAGAAACTCAAGGTTCAGTAATAAAGAGGGTGATCTAATTATAGCTTCTGAAATGGTCGAGCGATAGCTTCCCCTTCGGTGGTGATCGCCTGAACAAAATAAGTTCCGGCTGGCCAATCGCTGACGTAAATGGTTTGTTGGGGTGATGTATTAACGGCCTGGAATAGGAGTTGCCCCTGGCTGTCGAATACATTCACTTCTTGGGTTGGAATAGTCAATATAACTTGATTGGTGGTTGGGTTGGGGTAAATCGTAAGCTCATCCGTAAGTTCAACACGCTTCATTATAAAGGAAGATGGTTTCCATGCTCCTTCTCCACCGGAACGTAGACCATGTCCACCTCGGCTACGCGTTTGAACAATCTTGTTTACGTTTGGACAATTACGCTGCTCCACCATTAGTTGGTAGGCCTGATCGCCCGGTAAAGCTGCACTGATCCAGAAGTCAAACTGCCCTTGGTTAGGGTTGCTGTAGCTAAAGAAGTGCTGGCTCGAAGGATTGATAAAGTCGTAATTACTTCCAGTATTGGTTACATTAATCCCAGTATTCGAGTTTGTGAGCGTATTGTTGGCGTGGGTAAGCATAGTCGATCGCGCAAATACGATCCCCGTGCCTTGCTCCACCAGCTTAATATCAACAAGGGCCCCCTGAATCTGGTGACCACTGGCACCATTTACCGGAGGAATCACATTGAAATTGGTGTGTACAAATCCACTGACCGATGCAGCAATTAGTTGCTCCGTTTCTGTTTCACACTCTAGTGTACGTGGATCATCTTCACCCTGCATTTGCATAACAATGTCCTGCACAATTATGGTGGAATTAAACTCAGGACCGAAGTATCCATAATTACCTTCGTCTCCATCTTCGCAAACACTAGCGATCCCCACGTATGTGGCTGCTGTAAAAGACAAGCCAACAATATTCACGCTAGCTTGTTCCACTGTCTCGGAGAAGAGTATATCTGAGCTTTCCGTATCCACTACTATAACACGATAGGAGGTAGCCGCTTCTTGGTCCTCCCACTCGAGTTCGTAGGCGGCATCCTGTTCAGAAACGAAGACCTCCCCCGGGGGAGACAACACACAACTAGCCTCCTGAGCGTGAATAAAACCGATTGAGAAGAAGCAAAACACAAGGTATAAGAAAGCTCGGGCTGATTGGAAAGGGAAATACATGGTTTTTGAGTTTTTTTCGTTCAGTAATAATATCTGGGTTCAAAAGTAGGAGGTGAATTAAAATGGGCATAGCTCACTTTTTTTGGATTTTCTTCATTTTTTGGACCTTAAGCTTACAATCCTTTCCTATGCCAAGTAGTAAATTGATTGAGGTAGTTAGCTACCTAAGCAAGAAACAGCGCAGGCGCTTACAGCAATTCGTCGAATCCCCTTATTTCAACCACAAATCCAATGCATGCCAGCTTCAAGAATTGCTTGAAATAGTCATAAAACACGACGCTAATCCCAGGAGTAGGGCTTTAGAAAAAGAACATCTCCAAGCTCACTTTTTTCCAAATTCTTCTTATTCCGCCAATACCAAAAATGAAATTGACAGCCTTTCTTCTGCTTTAAACAAACTAGTGGAGCGTTTTGTGGCCTACGAAGAACTAGAACCGGAGTTGGAAAAGCGATTAGACTATGGTTTAGCTCGTTTTTTTGCCACCAATGGCAATGTGGCGCGTTTCTGGTCGATCATCCGAAAATTCCGCAAAGACTGGGACCGAGAGGATCGGCATGACAGTTACGATTATCTTTTGCGATCCCGTCTAGAAGAGCTAGCCGTTTCTTTTGCTGGCTCTTATGACCCCAACTCTAAATTGAGTAGTCTACAGGCAGTTGATACGTACTTTGACCAGGGTTTCTTTGCGAAAAAAATGGAGCTAGCTATTATTCTATCCTACTCCAAATTGTACCGATTGAGCTCTGATAGTTACGCCAATCAATTTTCTGAATATGTAGAAGGAACATACCCCAAATACCAATCTGTACACACCATCAATGCTGAGATTTACCACTTGGCCTTGCAAGTATTTCACCAACCCGAGAACGACGAGCTGTTTTTGCGTTTCGAGCGCCTTATCTGCGAACAAGAACATCTCATTCCATTGGCTGAGATCAATAATATTCAGACCTTCTATCGCTATTTCTTTGGTAGGCACTATAAATTGTCTGGCAATACTGAGCTCTCCTCTAAGCTGGTCGTCTTATATAAAGAGCATCTGGAGCGTGGTTATTTTTTTCACCGAAGAGATAAGATGCACATCAGCACCTTGAAGTTGTTGGTGAATTTTGGAATCAAGCAAAAAGAGCTGGAGTGGGTGGCACACTTGCTGCAACTTGTTCCTGCGGATAAAATCCTGGGCACCAAGTATCCGGAAGAAATTTACAGCCTTTGCCAAGCTGAGCTCCTGTTTGCGCAAGAAGAGTATCAGGAGGCGGAAGCAATGATTACTTACAGACTCTTTGAAGATGTGAACTTCAGTTTAAGTTGCGACATCTTACTGATCAAGATATACTTTGCTACCGACCACGACTTACTGGAGAGCCGGATTCGAGCAATGGAGTTGAAGGTGCGCCGGGCTGATATTGCCGAATTCGACAAAAAAGCCTACTTGCATTTCATATCAGTGATGCGACAAATCAATAAGTACAAATGGTTAAAGGACCAAGACAAACTGCAGGAAGTAAAGGACCGGATCAATAGCGACACCCCACTGATCCAAAGAGAATGGTTACTTGCTATCATTGCAGTCTAGCAAAACAGTCCTGCCCGTTGTAACAGGCAGGACTGAGGTTTTCTATTTGGTTTATTGGGTATTAATGGTTCGCTTTACACTTAGCAGATCGATAAGCTCAGCGTTTGTCCTCTCCAGGTAAAGGTGGCCCTCAAAATTCCAGAAGTTCCATCCTTATCACTGGCGCTTACCTTAGAGCTGTAGTTCCGTGTGCGTTCGTGTTTCCAGGTGTAGATAGTACCAGAGGTAGCAGCGCTTAAAGCTTCACCGTCACACTTGTTCTCTCCCACACAAGTATCTACTTTGTACTTCCACTTCTCTTCTACAAAATCGTAGTACGCCTTGACACAAGTGTAAGTGTAGTAAGTAGATGGGTAAACATTACCTTGCTGGTTGATGCTGATAGTTGTATAGTGCTTCTTCCAGAACCAGCCACTCTTACGGCGAGACTTCAGCTGCGAAGACGCGCGGTGTACGTTCCAGAAAAAGAAAGAGAAGTTGCGAATACGTACGCGGTACTTAGCCCGGTAACGACGCCCCCACTGATTAACATAGCGAGTATTACTAACCGTGCGGTTAGAGCGGCAGCAGCTGCGGCCTTCTTCTGGCTCATCTACTACCTTCACATTGATGATCTCCGATATTTCATCAAAACTTAGATCTCCGCGCAGCGTACGTACGGTACCAGCATCACCGTCCATTACAGTGTAGTTACCACCGTCCAGCTTGGCGATATGTACTTGCTCCTCCAACTCACCACCATCGTAGCTTGCTACTTCACCGGTTGCGTTGAGCACCGTACCCAGGACATCAGGAATGGCGTCGTAAACATCCGAAGGGTCTGCTTCATCGTTCAACTCCTCCTGCGCAAAAAAAGCTTCGATTTCCTCGTTGGCCATCGCCCGAAAAGAGGTGAACTGCGGGAAATTGTCCTCAAAGACCTCGTAGGCGTAGTTGTCGTTGATTTCCATCGCATCTACTTCTTCCTCTGGAAGACCGGCAATACTGCTGTAGATCTCTTCGTTCAGTGCGTTTGCCGCTCCTTCGATCAACTGTAGGGTCTGTTGTAAATTATCATCAGATGCAAATTTTAAGATCCCTAATTCTTCCGTGTAGTTGATGGCTCCGTAGTCGATTTGACCAAGCAGCTCGTCTGCCACTGCGTAGTTGACGTCACCGTCACCCGTTTCCTCACGGAAAGTGACCTCGCCATTTGGTGCAGTAGTAGGTTCCACCTGATCCTTTTCACAGCTATTGAAAGCAAAAAGGCTCAGCATCAGTGCGGCACTGAAGGCCAACATGCTCAATCGGGTGTTAAAGAATTTGGTTTTCATGATAAAAAGTTTTTTGGCGCTGTGGCATCAGTTCAGTGTTCTGTAGAGGGCATTACCTCTCAGTTTTAGTTGTGTTTACCACAGCAGTAGTCTGTAATAAATTTTGGTTGTGCAAAGAAGAGTTAGTACGCCTATTTAACTATAAGTTGGTGGGCATGTTTTCCCTCCTTGCACTACAAAGGTGCGAGCAGATCAGCGGTTAGGAAAGCTCATGATTTTTCAACTTTCCAACTAAAAAATAAGCCTAAGAAGCAGTGGCAATAGAATTCATAAAAGAAAAATAAGATCATAAAAACCTCAAAAACAATTATTTACAAACCCCATTCGCCATCAATTGAAATTTTCACACTTTCCTAGTTATCGCTCAGCAAAAATCTTTTTTCCTCAAAAGAGGGTCAAAATGAGGTTCTATTTTTTTCACTTTAGTGGCTTTTGATGGGATTATACTTCCTCCTAGCACGAGAATCGAACAATTTCTATCTTTGGATCACTATGGTATACACCCGAGATTCGGATTAGAACCTAGCATATTCCGGTCCATCAAAAGGTGGTGCCTCTATAACCAAACCGTAACTGTCCATGATACTTCGTATTCGTATCCTCTTACTTTCCTGTATTTGCATTTTTGCGCTAGCTACTAGCTTACAGCTATCCGCACAGACCACCGCTGACTTTCGTACCGCTGCAGAGCGGGCGCTAACGGCTTATGATGTTCCCGGTTTTGCGGTTGGCATCATCAAGGATGGTGAGATAGTAATGGCAGAAGGCTTTGGAACACGCACGAAAGGTGAAGATGAGCCAGTGGACGGAAATACGCTCTTTGCGATTGCCTCCAACACTAAAGCTTTTATCTCTACCGCAATCGTAAAACTGCATTTGGAAGGCAAGTTAGATTTAGACGCGCCCGTGCGGGACTACCTCCCTTATTTTGCATTATACGACGACTATGTTTCCAACCACATGATTGTGCGTGACCTACTGTGCCATCGCGCAGGTTTGGGAACTTTTAGTGGTGATGTAATTTGGTATAAAAGTGCCTTGAGTGCCGAGGATGTTGTGCGTCAGGTACGGCACGTACCACAAGCTTACGAGTGGCGTGCTGGTTATGGTTATTCCAACCTAATGTTCATTACCGCAGGGGAGGTTATCCAGGCTGTAACTGGCCAATCTTGGGCCGAATACGTAAGCGAACAATTTCTCTCCCCACTTGGCATGAATAGGACCCAGACTTCGGTTACTCCACTAGCCAAAATGGACAATGTGGCCACACCGCACCTTACACGCCACGACAACCAAGCTATACCCTACGCCAACTGGGATAATATGGGTGCTGCCGGTGGAATTGTTTCCAGCGTAAGTGATATGCTCAAATGGATTGGAACACAAATGGCCGGTGGCAGTTCTGACGGAGAAGAACTTTTCCCCAAAGAGGTTACTGATCAAACTTGGCGGCCACACAATGCGCTAGGAAATTACAAGAACTTCAGCAGTGCGGGGCTGGGTTGGTTCGTAAGCAATAGGGAGGGGCATACTATTGTTGGTCATGGTGGTGGCTACGATGGTATGTACTCCCGCGTGGCTATGGTACCAGACCAAAATCTTGGGATTGTCATCCTGACCAATAGTATGACCGGACTATCCTCTTCCTTAGGAAGCTTCATCATTGATTCTTACCTGGGACGCGATACGGATAAGTGGCTGGAAAATGCTGTAGCTCGTCAAAAAAGAGGGCAGAACGCTTGGGACGAGCGTCACCAGGAGCGCCTGGATGCGCGAATAGCAAATACAACAGCAAGTGTAAGCCTGGAGAACTATGCTGGCGAGTACCACGACCCCATGTTCGGCACCATCAATGTTATCGCCAATGGCGAACAACTCCGCCTGGAATTTGCTACCGCTCCCCTACTCAATGCCAATCTCAGTCACTGGCATTACGATACCTGGGAAATTAAATGGGATGAGCCACACGCTTGGTTTGACTTCGGAACGGTGCAGTTTCAACTCAACAATAATCGGGAAATAACCGGATTGGAGTTTGACGTACCCAATGATGATATCTTCTTTCACGAAATCAAGGCTAACAAAAAATAGTATTCGCTTAAAATATTACACAAAATTTGTTTTTAAGTCAAATTTTACTTTAATTTGTTGAGAGTACAGTGAAAAGCCACTCATCGAAGGCACTATTTTCCCTGGTCGCAAGAGCGCTCTGGCGGCCGATCAATCAGCGGTATTTATTCCCGGTTTTTCAAGCTCACAAAAGGATGTTGCTGGCTATTGTGATGATTGCATCACAATAGGTATGATCCTGCTGTCTAATCCCGGAAGGATTAGGTGGTTGTTGGACCTGGTGAACAGGGTGGGTCCCGCCATGCGGGCTGTCCACCTATCTAATCTCCGCCCCCGCCATTTTCTCTCCACTATTCCGTACTTTTGCCGCGCAAACCCGCAGCTAGCTCATGATTACCCTCAGCGACATTTACGTGCAGTACGGCAACCGCATTCTTCTCGACCGCGTGACCGTAGTGATTGGAAATAAGGATAAGGTAGGACTCGTTGGTCGCAACGGGGCCGGTAAGTCGACCTTGCTTAAGATCATCGCCCGCTACCAGCGTCCAGATGAAGGGAACATCGCTATCCCTTCGGATCGCACTATCGGCTTCCTTCACCAGGAGATGAACATTCCCAAGGGAAAAACGGTGATAGAAGAAACGCTTACCGCTTTTGCGGAGGCGCGGAAAATTGAGATCCGCTTAGCCGAATTGAATCGCGCCATGGAAGAGCGGACCGACTACGAAAGTGAAGCTTACGCCAAAATCGTTGAAGATTTCTCTACGCTCAATGACCGCTTTATATTCTTGGGAGGTGATCGTATGGAAGCGCAGGCGGAGTTGGTACTCAAGGGCCTTGGCTTTGCGCAGGCTGATTTTCAACGCCTGACGGACGAGTTTAGCGGTGGCTGGCAAATGCGTATCGAGCTGGCTAAAATGCTACTTGCTCAGCCCGATTATCTTCTCCTGGATGAGCCAACCAACCACCTGGATATCGAGTCCATTATCTGGTTAGAGCAGTTCCTACAGACTTACCCCGGATCTGTGGTGGTGATTTCCCACGACAAAGAATTCCTCGACAATGTTACCACCCGCACGGTAGAGGTGGAAATGGGTAAACTCTTTGACTATAAGGCACCTTACTCGAAGTATATAGCCTTGCGGGCTGAACGCCGGGAAAAACTAGGAGCCGCCTACAGTAACCAACAAAAAGTAATTGCTCAACGAGAGCGGACCATCAATCGCTTTATGGCCAAGGCCACCAAGACCAAGCTGGCCCAGTCAATGCAGAAGCAATTAGATAAGATGGAGCGTATCGAGCTAGATGAGGCAGACACCAAAGCAATGGCGCTACGCTTCCCTCCTGCTCCTCGCTCTGGTCAAATTGTGGTGCAAGGGCAAAAAATTAGCAAGTCTTATGGTCATCTAAAGGTCCTCGATCAGATTGACCTCAAATTGGATCGCGGAGACCGAGTTGCTTTCGTTGGACAAAACGGACAGGGAAAAACGACACTGGCCAAAATCTTGATCAACCAGATTCCGGCTACCGGCGGAGATGTCAATCTGGGACATAATGTCTCCGTTGGCTATTATGCTCAGAACCAATCAGAGGCCCTGCAAGGAGATCTTACCCTCTTACAAACCCTGGAAAATTCTTCTCCACCAGAGATGCGCACGCGCCTGCGTAATGTGTTAGGTGCCTTTCTATTCAGTGGCGAGGATGTTGATAAAAAAGTATCTGTGCTTTCCGGAGGCGAACGTGCTCGTTTGGCCTTAGCCGCCCTTCTACTTCGACCTTTTAACTTGTTAGTCCTTGACGAACCCACAAACCACCTGGATATCATCTCTAAGGATGTACTCAAGCAGGCCTTGATGGAGTACGACGGGACACTAATTGTAGTAAGCCACGATCGGGAATTCTTAGCGGAACTCACTGATCGGACCATTGAATTCCGTGATCGGACACTCTACAACCACCTTGGCGATGTCAACTTTTTCCTCGAAAAACGCAAGATGGATAATATGCGCCAGGTTGAGCTCAGCAAGTCCAACAACACGGGTACACCCGCAAGCGATCAGAAGGCGAAAGTGGTAGAGCTTTCCTATGAAGAAAGGAAAAAATTGACCAGAGCGGTTTCTAACGCAGAAAAGAAGATCGACCGCCTGGAAAATGAGATTACCAAGTTAGAAACGCAAATGTCTGACCCTAACTTTTACCAGCAAACTGGCGCCAATGAGACAGTGCAGAAACACCAAGCTTTACAAGCAGATTTGAATACTGCAATGGAAGAATGGGAAGCAGCTCAAGCGAAATTGGACGAGGCTGGATTGTAGTTTGCTATGATTCAGCAGGCTCATTTACTAGTGTCCTAAGCTTATCCAGTAATTCATTCAGGGATACAGCTTCGGACTGCGATAAATTACCATCTTCAAAGCGCAGACCAATTTCTAAATCATGGCTAGCTCTTTCAAGTAATGCTAGCCCCTCCGCAGTAATGCTTACGTCCACCCGGCGACGATCTTCCTTAGAAGTACATCTTTCCACAAAACCCTTGGCCAGTAATTTATCAACTAGACGACTGGCATTAGACATCTTATCAATCATTCGCTCCGTCAGCAACTTTACTGTTGCTGGTTCTGGATGACGCCCGCGCAAGATGCGTAAGATATTGAATTGCTGTGTGGTAAGACCATAAGGCTTCAAAATAGAGGTAGTGCACTGACTCAACCAAGAAGCTGTGTACAAGATATTAAGATGTGCTTTCTGATGTTCACTAATAAATTTCTGTTGCTGGATGGCCTCCTCTAATTTCATATCTGACAGGATATAGGGACTGAAAGGGTCTAACAATAAAATTATAGAATGGTTTATAAGGAGATAAAATAGAGCAATTCGTTGAAGCTGCAAAATTTCTCCTCTCCCTTAAATGCTTACCTTTGTACGCTCCTGACCAGCCACTTCTAAAAGCAGACTATACCGTATGAAAATTCTCATCATTGGTGGGGGCAACATGGGACTTACCTACGCCAAAAGTTTTCTCCGTTCTCATATCACCCAGCAGGAAGACATGATGATTTTGGAGAAGTCTCCCGAAAAAGCGGCTCAATTGGCAGAACTCAATATTGGATCCGTATTCGGCGAGCCACAAGACTGTTTGCGCCAAGCAGATTTGATCATCCTAGCCGTTAAGCCGCAAGACACACCGCGCCTATTCGAAACCTTGCGCCCGGAAGTGGAAGACCAACAGGTTTATCTATCTATCATGGCCGGTGTGAAAATTGACACCATCCGCCAAGGCTTAGGAGCAAGCAAAATTGTCCGTGCCATGCCCAATTTACCCGCTCAGATCGGCATGGGGATGACCGCCTACACTGCTAGCGATGACGTTACGCGCATTGAATTGGTAATGGTGCAAAACCTGCTCAATACTACCGGTAAAACGATCTATGTAGAAGATGAAAACGCTATCGATGCTACCACTGCCATTAGCGGTAGCGGCCCAGCTTACGTATTCTACTTCATGGATGCGATGATGCAGGCCGCGCGCGAAATGGGTTTCAACGAGTCCGAGTCTGAACTATTGGTCAAGCAAACCTTCCGTGGCACGGTTGAGCTGTATAACAAGAGCAACTTCTCCTGCCAGGAATGGATCAGTAAGGTGAGCTCCCGTGGCGGTACTACCGAAGCAGCCATGAAGGCTTACCAGAAGCGCCTGGTGCACGAGGATATTGTTGCGGGAGCGCAAGCAGCTTTAGCAAGGGCAGTAGAGTTGGGTAAAGGATAGGTGATTGGAGCCTCCACGCCTCAGGCGTGGCGCTATGTTTCGCAGCTCGCTATTCGCTCGGCCCACGCTGTCGCCGTGGTCCCCCGCTCTGCGGGGCTACTACACAGCGCTAGGCCAGCTCATCTTGTGCCAGTAGACATAAGGTGAATCTTCCGATACAAGGTCTAGTATCCTGCCTCAAGGAGCGCTTCCCCTCTTCTCAAGTCCTCCAAGGTATCAATCCCGATCGACTTGTGCATCGTCACACCTAAAAAGATACCGTAGCCAGCTTGCAGCCATCGCAATTGTTCTAAAGATTCCCCCTGCTCTAAACTACTGGGCGGGAGCTGCGTGAGTTCCAAGAGTACAGAAGTTCGATAAGCATACAGCCCCAGATGTTGAAAATGCACTTTACGCTGGTGCCATTCTCCAATCGAAACATCCCGTAAATACGGAATGGGCGACCGACTGAAGTATAAGGCGCGGCCCTGTTCCGAGAACACCACCTTCACCACATTGGGATCATGTATGAAGTCTTCTTCCGCAATAGGGTGCGCTAAAGTAGCAATCTGTACAGCAGAATTAGTAAACAAGCCGCAAAGTTGCTCTAGCTGTTCTACCTGCAGAAAGGGTTCATCTCCCTGGATATTAATCACTACATCTGTATCCGATAATGTAGCTGCTACCTCGGCCACACGATCTGTCCCGCTGGGGTGAAGTTTACTGGTCATCATAGCCCTTCCTCCAAACCCTTCTACACAGCTCAAAATCCGCTCATCATCAGTAGCGACGATCACCTCTGACAAGGAAGAACTAGCCTTGGCCTTCTCGTATACGTGCTGGATCATCGGCCGACCGCCAAGCATGGCCAGTGGCTTTCCGGGAAAGCGCGAAGACGCATAACGAGCCGGTATAATAGCAGTGAATTTCATAGCGTTAAAAATAAGGATTCCTACTATCTTTGAATGGTAAAACATACGAGAGAAAACAAAATAAACCCTATGCGCCTTTCCACACTGGCACTGTGCTGGTTGTTGATGATATCTACGCTTAACGCACAACAACAAGACAGCGTTTCTTATTTGATCCCCGGTGATACCCTATCCACTTACCTACACCCAATGGGCGAGGTAATGTTCACCCACACTATCCAAACCAAACAGACGCTCTTTTCACTGGCCAAATTTTACGGCCTCACCCTACAGGAGCTCTATGCTTACAATCCCCACGTCAGTGCCGATTATGATCCTGGCGATCAGCTGAGTATTCCTATTCCCCTGCGTGCCATCATCCGACGAATACCACCACCCACTTTATTGCCCGAATTAGCCATGGTTTATTACCAGGTTCGACGAGGCGATACCGTCTATGGATTGTGCAAGCGGGTGTTTGAAGTTTCCGAAGATTGGCTGTTTGGCCAAAACCCTGAGCTGGCGAATGGTCTCAAGCCCGGGCAAATACTCTTTATCGGTTGGGTTTCCACCTTGCCGATTCCACAAGAGTGGCGGGAAATTCGTGGTGGGCCCTACGCTAAGGTCAATCATCCCCTCAGAATGGAATACTTCCGCCGCTCTGCCAATCGGAGAATTAGAGAAGAACGCGGAGCTGCTACCTGGCCTCGCGACAGCAATGACTACACTGGCTTTTATTGCTTGCACCGCACGGCTCCGATCAACAGCTTGGTGGAGGTACACCACCCCCTTACTCGGCAAACGATGTATCTCAAGGTCAGTGGGCGCTTACCCGAGCGCGTATACGATCGGAATACCGTGGTCGTGGTATCACCACTTGCCGCAAAAGCCTTAGGAGTACGCGATGATCGGTTTTACGTTCATTTGAAGCATTATTAGCTGTTGCTTCATCCGAGAAAGGCTACCTTTGCAGCCAAATTTAGCGCTGCAACCTAATGCAATACAAAGAAAATATCCTCCATACCATCGGCAACACGCCATTGGTCAAAATGAACAAAGTAACGGCTGAAGTTCCAGCCCTTGTACTCATGAAGGTGGAGACCTTCAACCCCGGCCACTCTATCAAAGACCGTATGGCCCTGAAAATGCTGGAAGATGCCGAAGCGGATGGTCGCCTTAAACCAGGTGGTACCATTATTGAATGTACTTCTGGCAACACGGGCATGGGCCTGGCCATTGCTGGCTGTGTCAAAGGTTACCGCTCCATCTTCACTACCAGTGATAAACAGTCCAAAGAAAAGATTGACCTGCTCAAGGCACTAGGTGCTGAAGTGATTGTTTGTCCCACGAATGTGGAACCTAATGATCCCCGCTCCTACTACTCCGTAGCCGAACGTTTGAGCAAAGAGATCCCTAATAGCTATTGGTTCAACCAGTACGACAACCTTTCTAACCGCCTGGCACACTACGAATCCACAGGGCCAGAAATCTGGGCACAGACGGAGGGAAAAATCACTCATATGATTGTGGGTGTAGGTACCGGTGGTACCATCTCTGGTACTGGTCGTTATCTCAAAGAACAGAACCCCAATATCAAGATCTGGGGCATTGACACCTACGGTTCAGTTTTCAAAAAATACCACGAGACAGGTGTCTTTGACGAAAAGGAGATCTACCCGTACATCACAGAAGGAATCGGTGAGGACATCCTCCCTAAAAATGTAGATTTTGATATCATCGACCGCTTCGAGAAAGTATCGGATAAGGATGGTGCGGTGATGGCCCGCCGCCTGGCTCGCGAAGAAGGCATCCTGCTGGGTTACTCCGCTGGTTCTGCCATGGCAGGTCTACTCCAGCTCAAAGATGAGTTGACACCTGATGATGTAGTTGTAGTCGTCATCCACGATCACGGCAGTCGTTACGTCGGTAAGATTTACAATGATGATTGGATGCGCGAACGTGGCTTCCTCGATACGGAGCTTCGGGTGAAGGATCTGGTCAAAGGCCGTAAGGCGGATGATTTTATCGCCGTAGAACCGACCCATACCGTGCGCCAGGCTTTCCAGATTATGAAGGACAAGGATATTTCCCAACTCCCCGTCGCCGTCAATGGTGACATCGTGGGTGGATTGACGGAAAGTACCGTCTTATCTTTCTTACTGGATAACCCGTTGAACAATGGGGAGAAGCCCCTATCGGAAATTATGGGCGAACCCTTCCCTACCGTGGCCCTAGATACCCCGATCAGCCAGTTAGGTACCTACCTCAATAAGCGTATACCTGCGGTAATTACTAAAACCCAGGCGGGCGCCTGGCAGATTGTAACGCAGTACGATATACTGCAGGCCGTTTAACAAGCTCGGAAATAGGAAGTGGGAAATCGGAATTACTTCCGACCTCCCACTTCTGACTTCCCACTTAGCACCTGCTCTTAGCCTACCACAATATTAATCATTCGGCCTGGTACTACAATGATCTTGCGGATGGTCTTACCATCCAAGTACTTCTGAATTTCTGCTAAGTCTGGCGCTGCGGCTTCCAAATCTGCTTTAGAAGAATCTGCTGGAAAATCCACTGTAGCACGCGTCTTACCATTGATGGCAATCGGGTAAGTCACATTCTCTTCTACCAACCATTTTTCTTCCAATGCTGGCCAATCGGCGTGGTGAACGCTGGTATCATGTCCCATCTTCGCCCACAACTCTTCGGTCATGTGTACCGCAAATGGTGCCATTAATACCAACAACGGTTCCAAGATGGCGCGCTTGTGGCACTTCATCTTATTCAAATCGTTAGTGGCTACCATAAAAGCGCTCACGCAGGTATTGAAAGCAAAGCGCTCTACATCGTCAGAAACTTTCTTGATGGCGGTGTGCAACACCTTCATCTCATCCTTGGTCGGTTCCTCTTCGGTAACCAACCATTTTCCGTCGCGGAAGAACAAGCGCCAGAAGTTATTCAAGAAACGACTGGTACCACTAATACTGGTCGTATTCCAAGGCTTGGCTTGCTCGATTGGTCCCAAGAACATTTCGAACATCCGGAAGCAATCCGCTCCGTAGCGGGCTACTACATCATCGGGGTTGACCACATTGTAGTAGCGCTTCGACATCTTGCCCACCTCAGACACGGTCACCAAGTGGGATTCCTGCGCGTCAGTGTTTGGTGTAAACACGCCACTCTGATAGGTACCATTACCGCAATCGAAGATCGCATTCTTGTATTCCGGACGCCAGTCCAAGAACTTCTTGATGCTGTCCAAGTTTACGTAAGACTTATCTGTACCGTAGTCCTGAACGTAGTCTACGTGGATCGGAATCTGAGCGAATTCTACACCCTGGGCCTCCTCCTCCTTAGCGATGTCGGCGCAGACAAAGCGACTGTTACCATCCACTTTTTCTTTCTGCATCTTCAAGAACTCGATCACCCCTTGAATCATTCCTTGGTTGATCAATTTCTTGGCGTATTCCCGATTGGGGACCAAGCCCAAGTCGTGCATAAAATGGTTCCAAAAACGGCTGTACAACAAGTGCCCTACCGCGTGTTCAGATCCACCTACGTACAAGTCTACACCTTGCCAATAATCCACCGCATCCGCGCTAGCAAACCGCTCTTCGTTCTTCGGGTCCATATAGCGGTACCAGTACCAAGATGAGCCCGCCCAACCCGGCATAGTGCTCAATTCGTAATCGTATTTACCCTTGTATTTCCAATCCTCAGCCCGGCCCAATGGTGGCTCACCCGTTTCGGTAGGCAAGTACTTATCTACCGCTGGCAACACCAATGGCAATTCATCTTCGGGCACCAACCGAGGTACATCACCTTCCCAGTACGCGGGGACCGGTTCACCCCAGTAGCGTTGGCGGCTAAATACAGCATTGCGCAAGCGATATTGAACCTTGCCTTTGCCAATGCCCTTCTCTTCCGAGAAGGCAATCAACTTCGGCAATGCCTCATCGTAGGTCAAACCATTGATGAAACCAGAATTGATGTACTTCCCTTCCTTAGTGGGGTCTGCTGCTTCCGCTATGTTCTCTTGAGCATCCAAAATAGGAATGATCGGCAAGTCAAAATGAGTAGCGAAGTTCCAGTCGCGCTGGTCACCAGAAGGGACCGCCATTACGGCACCGGTACCATAGCCCGCCAACACATAATCCGCAATGTAGATCGGAATAGCTGCGCCGTTAAACGGATTGATACAGTATCCACCGGTAAAAGCCCCGGTTACTTTCTTCACTTCTGCCATGCGCTCTACTTCCGAACGGGAAGCCGCCCAAGTACGGTATTCATCAATGGCAGCACGCTGCTCTGCGGTGGTAATTTGGTCCACTAAGTCATGCTCGGGTGCCAAAACCATGAAGGTGGCACCAAAGATGGTATCTACCCGGGTGGTAAAGACTTCGATGGCGGTATCAGCATCTTCTTGCAAAGCAAAACGCACGCTCGCCCCTTGCGAACGGCCAATCCAATTGCGTTGCTGTTCCTTCAAGCTTACTGGCCAGTCAATTTCCTCCAAACCATCAATCAAACGGTCAGCGTAAGCGGTGATGCGCATACTCCACTGGGCCATCAACTTGCGTTCTACCGGATAGCCACCGCGTTCACTTACACCGTCTTTCACTTCGTCGTTAGATAAAACCGTACCCAAAGCTGAGCACCAGTTTACGTAACTCTCCTCCGGGAAGGTCAAACGGTAGTTCAACAAGAACAACTGTTGTTCGCGCTCGTCCATAGCATTCCACTCCTCGGCCGTAATTTGCGGCGTATCGTCTTCCGCGGCGGCATGTAAGCCCGCATTACCAGACTCGGCCAAACGCGCTTCCAACTCGGCAATCGGTTTAGCTATTCCAGCATCCTGATCGAAGTAGTGCTTAAACAACTGCTGGAAAATCCACTGCGTCCACCGGTAAAACTCCGGATCACTGGTGCGAACTTCCCGGCTCCAGTCAAAGGAGAAGCCCAAGTTCTCCAACTGAGAACGGTACCGACCAATGTTCTCTTCGGTGGCTACTGCAGGATGGATACCCGTCTGAATAGCGTATTGCTCAGCTGGCAAACCAAAGGAATCATAACCCATGGGGTGCAACACATTGAAGCCGCGCAATCGCTTGTAGCGCGCATAGATATCGGAAGCAATATAGCCAAGTGGATGCCCTACGTGTAGGCCAGCGCCCGACGGATAAGGGAACATATCCAATACGTAATACTTGGGGCGGCTGTCGTCATTGCTGACGCGGTAGGTACCTCGTTCCTCCCACTCTTTGCGCCACTTCTGCTCAATTTCGCGAGCTTGATAATCCATTGTGTTGACTTATTTTGGTTAGCAACACCTTTGCCAAGCAAGAAGGTTCCGCTAACCTGATGCTGAACATTTTGCGGAAAACTTAAGGCCGCTGTTCAACACTGGTAATAAGGAGTTAAATTAAGGCGCGAAGATAACGGATTCCCGGACATTTTTCACCCCACGATCAAGCCTTATCAGAATAGCCCGTACAACTTTCTTAACGAAATAGTCATCTATACTTTAGAGGACCAAACTCCCGTTTTTTAATTGATCTTTAACACAAGCAGCAATCTACCTGACAAAAGCGTTAAAACTTTACTAAAATCTAAGATGCAAGCAGTTGACCGACAGTTTTTATTATAGATTTACAATGTTGAGAAAGCGGAATACGTCCCCGACGAAGATCGCATTTCTCGGTATAACAGCTCCTTTAGAAATGCGCCCAGTTTAACACGTGTACAAATCTTCGGAGCATTCACGACCCAATTTGTATTACGCAGCTCTCATCACCCGAGAAGCCATTCAAAAAAACATTTGCAAGACCATTTGTACCTTTGTGCAAATGGTTATTTTTTTGCCTCAAAAGTAAGAGCGTGTATAGAATTCAACTATGAATTACGTCATTGTCATTCCCGCCTACAACGAAGCCGATTTTCTGCCACGCACCATCGAAGCAATCATTCAGCAAGAACTTCCACCAGCACAACTGGTGATTGTCAACGACGGCTCTACCGACGAGACCGGAGCTATTATCGATGACTACGCAAAACGCTATCCCTGGATTAAGCCGGTCCATTCCTATGAGGACAAAGGCTATTCCGGTGGTGCGAAAATCATCAAGGCCTTCTATCGGGGCTACGCGGGTATCACCGCCACCGACTATGACTTTCTGATAAAAATGGATGCGGACCTGTTGGTAGACCCTCATTACTTCTCCGCCATCGCACAACACTTCGAGCAGCAACCCAAACTGGGCTTAGCGGGCGGAATGCTCTTAACCGAAAAAGAAGGACAGTGGGTGTACGAAAACATCTCAGATCGCGATCACGTGAAAGGAGCTTACAAGGCTTGGCGCAAAGCAGCATTTGAAGAAATGGGGGGTCTAAAGCACACCATCGGCTGGGATACACTCGACGAGATTTTACTCCAATATTATGGTTGGGAGGTATTGGTTGATGAATCATTACCGGTAAAACACTACCGACCATTAGGGACCAAAACTGGCCTGGTACGCGTACGTGTTCGCATTGGTTATAGCTTTTACCGGATGCGTTACGGTTTTTGGATCAGTCTTATCTCTGCGGCCAAAACCGCTTTCCGCAACCAACCTTATCTAATTTCGGGCCTGGCAGTCATGTGGGGCTTTTTTGAAGCCTGGTGGCGCGGTGATAAGTTTGCGGTAAACGAGGCGGAAGGTCAATTCATCCGGCAGTTTCGCCGCAGTAGAATGCTAGGTAAGTTAGGAGGCAAAAAACCGAACACCACTACCCTATCTAAGCAATAAGAGCTTGTTGAGGGTTCATTTTTGGAGCGAAAGAAGCTCCATTTTATTCTGAACGAGGCACGATGAGGCAGAGTAGCTGAAAGTTACGCGACCGACCGTGCCTGCGCCAGAGCGGCTACGGGCAGGCAGGAGAATAACGAAGTGCAGAGCAAAATTGTGCGATTGCAGCCCAAACTCCGAGGAGGAACGACGATCAGCGAAGCTAAATTTGGAATCCTGACACGCTCTACTATTAATTCAATACTTTTGCACAATGGAATCGCCGAAGAAAACACCACCTCGCCAACGGCCCAATTATCTGTACACCATCATCAGTGTTGCTGCCGTCTTATTTCTCCTTGGGTTTTTCGGTTTGATCTTGCTGCAATCACAGCGCCTGACCACCGTTTTGAAGGAACAAATTGATATCATTGTTGAACTCACCAACGGCGGCGGTGAAGCTGACCTTACGGCCCTAGAGCGTAAACTCAAAAGCAGTAGCTTTATTATTTCTAAGTCCGTGGAATATACCTCCAAAGAAGACGCACTGGAACTGATGAGTGACGAATTGGGTGAGGATATTCTAGAGCTAGATTTACCCAACCCACTCTATGATGTATTCACTTTCAACGTAAAATCTACTTATCTGGTGCCCGACAGTCTGGCGCAAATTAGGCAGTTGCTACAGGCGGAGGATATCGTGAATGACGTGTACTACCAGGAGAGTTTGGTAGATCAGTTGGCCCGTAACATCAAGCGTATTGGCTGGATTCTACTGGGTGTAGCGCTCTTATTCGTACTCTTAGCGCTTACCGTTATTCACAACACCATCCGTCTTGCGCTGTACTCTAATCGCTTCATTATCAAAACGCAGGAGCTTGTAGGCGCCACCTGGGAGTTCATTTCCCGCCCGTACCTACGCAAAGCGCTATGGCATGGTTTGCTGAGCGCTTTACTGGCCATTGGTCTATTGGTCTTGCTCCAGTTTTGGTTTCAGCAACAAATTCCAGAAATCAAGGAATTGCAGCACCCCTTAACCTTCGTCGTACTCTTCTCTGGATTAATCATTCTCGGAATGCTGGTCAACTGGCTAAGTACTTATGTGGTGGTGCGGCGGTATTTGCAACTCAGGGAGGATGATTTGTATTAGGGGTTAGTGATAGGCCCTTTATGGTGAAATAGAATAATATTCGCTTTTTTCCGGCAAAAAAAGCTAGCAAAAATGCCTTGAATACTAAGGCAGCTGCTCCGCTTAAGGTCCTTAGTGAGCAGAGTAAAGCCTTCACTACTCTTAAGTACTTCGCAGGAAAATCATCTGCTTTCGTGTCCATTGACAAAATTGGTTCGTATTCATAGCATTGTGCTTTCCTTCATTGCGGTAGCAAATACCTAACACAAGAGTATCAAGTCAATGGCCAAAGCCGCGGACGATGATTTTCTCTTGGGGCTGCTTTAGCATTCAAAAAATGACCTCATTTGCTTGACATCCTCAAGCTCACATGATCCAGGCTTCAGTTGTATGCACATCGTTAGGCGGGTGGCCTGCCCAACGAAATGTGTACAACGATTAGGGCTGGTCAATTCCTATAACTTTAACGACGATTGGATGGCCCCTACTAGAATGGCCTTAGCGGCTTTAGTAAAATCTGCGCAGTAAAAACCGTGAAAAAGGCAATACTGTTTGAGCTTTCACCATGATCTAGCAATGACGCAATTGCCACACAATCGAAGTAGGCTAACAACCCTCCGAAGGTTTTGGCGAGTTTATGGCCTTTAGGTTTTTCAAGCCGATTTTGCGTAAAAAAGCCGGTACAGTCTTGGGCTTTTGCTTCTTTTGGGCCAAGCCAAAAGAAGAGCAAAGATATCACGGGATGCTGCACTACAAGTAGAGTTTGCTTTGGCCTCTCATTACGCCAGTGGTGGTAACCACACATTCTCCCAAAAACCGCTATCTTTGCGCAGCTAAAACACACAGTCAACTCAATGAGTAAAAAACCTGCGAAAAAGAAAGTCGTTGTTACCAAAAAAAGCGAAGGGAAAAGCAAAGCTACCGCAGCTACTGCAAAGACCCGTACCGCCTCAACGCCACAACGTGAGCTGACCTTTGGCCGCGATAATTATCTGTGGATGGGGATTGGCTTTGCCTTGGTGCTCGTTGGACTGCTCCTCATGAGCGGTGGCTCCATGCCAAGCCCTGATGTGTGGGAAGAAGACATCATCTACAGTACCCGCCGTACGGTCATTGCACCCTTCGTTATTCTGGCGGGTCTGGGTGTTGAGGTCTATGCCATTTTCAAGAAATAATCCTCCGATCTTAATCTAGTGGAAGCATTACGTGCGGCCCTCCTGGGCATTGTACAGGGACTCACCGAATTCCTACCGGTAAGTAGTAGTGGACATTTGGAGTTGGCCAAATTCTTTTTGGGTGACACCAGCGCGGCGGAAGAAAGCCTGCTGATGACCGTCGTACTGCACGCAGCTACAGCGCTCAGTACTATTGTGGTATTCCGCAAGGATATTGCCGAAATCATTGCCGGCTTGTTCACCTTTAAGGATAACGAAGCCACGCGTTTCAGTCTCAAAATTATCCTATCGATGATCCCCGCAGCGGCGGTGGGGCTTTTGCTGGAAGATACCATCGAGACTTTATTTGATCGCCAAATCCCACTGGTAGCAGGTATGCTGCTCATCACCGGCTTGCTGCTGTTTTTGGCGGATCGTGCCAAGACCACCGATAAGGAAGTAGGTTGGTGGGATGCCATCATCATTGGAGTGGCCCAAGCCATTGCGATTCTGCCTGGCATTTCTCGTTCTGGCGCTACAATTAGCAGTTCGGTACTGCTCGGAATTGACCGTGAAAAAGCGGCTCGTTTCTCCTTTTTGATGGTCGTCCCATTGATTTTGGGAAAGATGGCCAAAGACATTTTGGATGGTGAATTCACCGATGCGCCCAATATCACCTCCTTAGGCATCGGCTTTGCGGCAGCATTTTTTACTGGTTTAATTGCCTGCACTTGGATGATTAAACTTGTGAAAAACAGCCAATTGTCTTATTTTGCTTATTACTGCTTTGCGATAGCAGCCCTGGCCCTGTTGGCCTGGTATTTTTAGGATAAAAGTTTAGAATGAACGACGTCGAACCTCCTTCGATACAGAACATTGACTTTCAAGCTGGTAGTACCCTACTCATTGACAAGCCAAAAGGCTGGACATCCTTCGATGTAGTTAATAAAGTGCGCCACCGTTTGCGTAAGCTTACCGGCATCAAAAGGATCAAAGTAGGCCACGCCGGCACCCTTGATCCGCTAGCAACTGGTCTACTAATTTTATGTACTGGCAAGTTCACTAAGAAACTTACTGAGTTCCAAGGCTGGGACAAAGAATATACCGGCACTTTCCTGCTGGGCGGTACCACCCCATCCTACGATGCCGAAACCGAAGTAGATCAGACTTATCCTCACGAACACATCGATGAAACTGCACTAGGAGCCGCACGCCAAGGTTTTTTGGGCACCATCGAGCAAGTTCCACCAATGTTTTCCGCTATCAAGGTAAACGGACAGCCTTTGTACAAGAAAGCGCGGAAAGGCGAGAAAGTAGAGATCAAAGCCCGTACCGTCCACATCCACGAGTTTGAACTCGACAACATTCAACTGCCTGAAGTTAGCTTCCGATTAAAGTGCTCAAAAGGCACCTATGTCCGTTCCCTCGCCCACGACATGGGCAAAGCACTCGATAGCGGCGCCTATCTTACCGCCCTGCGGCGAACCGAAGTAGGCCCTTACCGGATTGAAAATGCGTGGAATCTAAATGATTTAATCGAAGCTCTGGAGGCGCGGATTGAGGAGAAAGACCGAATGGTACTTTAGCAAGATCGGAAGTGGGAAATGGGAGGTCGGAATTTAGAAATGGGAAATATGAAGCCGATCATCAATCTATCTAATGCACCTCCGATCTCATACCTCCGATCTCCGACTTCCAAATCCCTTTCCACATCCGCCACTTACCCTGTAAATCTCTGCGAAGCTCTGTTTCGGTGAAGCCGAGCTGGTGCCCAAGTTGATCTACCTGCTCTGCATTGAATTCATTGCATTCGAAGAAGAGTAAGCCACCTGGCTGAAGTTGCTGCAACGCCAACTCCATGATACTGCGGTAGAAGATGAGCGGATCTTGGTTCTCTACAAACAGGGCTAGATTAGGCTCGTACTGCTTTACCGATTCGGGCATCAGTGCCGCTTCTGCGTGTGGAATATAGGGAGGGTTACTAATGATGATATCACAGCGTGGCAATTCAGTCCATTGCACTTCGTCTAGTGCATCGCGTTTCCACCATTGTACATCTAGTTCCAGTTGGTGGGCATTCTCTTGGGCAATGAGCAAGGCCGCATTACTCACATCAAGGCCGTGTACTTGAGCGCTTGGCCAATTGCTTTTAAGAGCCAGAGGAATACAGCCACTTCCAGTGCCAATATCTAAGATGATAGGTGCTCCTGGATATTCCGTTCGATGATCCAAAATCCACTCCACTAGTTCCTCGGTTTCGGGCCGAGGAATGAGTACCGCTGGACTCACTTTAAATTGCAATCCGTAAAAGTCTGCTCTTCCGGTGATATACTGTACCGGTTCGTGTGCCTGCAGGCGAATACTGATTTGCTGCAGTTCCTGTAGTTCTTCCGTATTCATCTCACGATCACGACGACCGGGACGCCAATCAAAAACATCCTCAAATACAATCCTAGCAATGGAGCGGGCCTCCCCCTCTCCTACTGCTGGCGTGAGTACAGCTACTAATTCTTGATGTGCGGCTTGAGCGGTGGACTCCATGACAATTATTTCCTATGCGCTTGCCGCAATGTAAAGCTTTATTGAATAACAACTCGCTGTACTTGCTTTTTACCCGCGCTATCAAGCACTGTGAGAAGATAAATTCCTTTGGGTAAACCGACGGTATCAACAAGCGTGTACTGCGCCTTGATTTGCCGCTTGGAGCGTAGCAATTGTCCGGCTAGTGAATAGAGATGAATCTCTTCAATCATCGCGGAGCTCGCCTTAACAAACAAGCGATCATTGGCTGGATTGGGATAAACACGCACTTTATTTTCCTGCTCCACCATTTCTACCTCGGTTGTCAATGAGCAAGTCGCCAAATGTCTTTCTAGGAAAGCATTAATTGACTCGCCTTCCGTCGTATTAATCCCTTGTGCAGGAATCACAGCCTTTACTTCAGGGAGGCCAGCAGCTAGCGCTTGCGTATGTATTTCTCTACCGTGAAATGAATGATGAAATAAATCTTGTCCAGGATGGACCGCTCCGGATTGACTCCTGATGTAAATAGGAGGATCATCAGCTGACATATGAAATAGCATATCTATATCCTCCCGGTACTGAATCAAAAAAGGATCATGGATCAACTGGTAGTTTGAATCCAGGCCGCCGTAGAAGCTGGAGTAGCGCTCAAATGACAAGAGGTTCACCATACTGTCAATCGTGTAGTTGGTGCCTTCACCATCAAAATTATCGTAAACCTCGGTTTCCCATTTGTACAAATCGTAAGTGGATTGGCTGGCAGAAAGCGCTGCCGCACAAACTCGAGTGGAAGCACGGAGTACGGGGTCCGTTGCCTCCGGATCAGCCATATCAGAACGGGTAGCTAACCACAGACTGGTCCCGGCACCGGCAGAGCCTCCGGTAAGGACAATTTTACCAGGCTGAATATGAAGCTCATCCGCATAATGCCGAATAAACTGCAAGGCCCGCTTAGAATCATTAAGTGGCTTGATCACCCCTTCTGGATCTACCCCTTCAATTGGAAGCAGGCGATAATCAATGCTAGCGTAGGCAATACCTTGCTCCAAAAAGTACTTGATGTCCGCTCTGCGGTTCTCATTGTCTATCACTACGTCTCTTGTGCCCCCGTTAAAACCTCCGCCGTGGATGTACACAACCAGGGGATAAGCACCCGTAGAATCAGGTAAGAAAAGGTGAAAGGCTTGTTGGTCCGGCTCAATGACATCATAGCTTACGTCCAATGCATAGAGTGGATTGGAGCTATTGATATTAAAGCTGGCTGGAATAGGGTTGAAATTGATGGATAGTTGAGCACTGCCAAGCATTGGAATAAGAAGTAGAAGGAAGCAGTAAAGTTTACCGTGCAGCATGATTCTAGTTTGGCTGTTATTTTCAGATTTATTCACATACGGTTATTGGACCGTTGAAGTAAGACAAAGATTAAAAAGGGTATAAACTTTTTTGGCCTGCTCCATCAAAAATAAAAATCGAGTACCCAAGTGTACATTAAGTGCAAATATATAGACACAATCATGCATACTAATCATTCCATGGTCTTAGAAATTCTTATAAGTTTTTAATTTAAAGGCTTTTGACAAACACTATCCATTTCATGACAAAATTAAAGACCAAGAGCTGGCTGCAGATGACAGAAGTTGTTGTGGACGAGCTCGTTGAGGAAATTCCGGTGATTGGAGAATTTCTATCCTTTGTGTTGAAGCTTTTTTGGCCAGAAGAATCGGAGGAGCAAAATATTTGGGAAGCAGTTAGGGATCAGACTACTAAGCTTGTGGATCAAAAAGTGAGGGAGCGGGCGTACAATGATCGCTTAGATGCTATCAGGGACGTACACGAAAAGTTGTCCGATTTCAATAATGCCATAGCGGGTTCATCGCTTAAGGGAGAATACCTTACCAATGTTATTGGGGCAATAGAGAGCCTCCGCAACTCCATGGTGGGAGATAACCAAGAGTACGAGTTCATTCCTTTAGTCGCCATTACTGCCCAACTGGAGCTGCTGGCTAGAAGGATCATGTACCAAAAAGGACTGGAATACTACCCTAATGTTCCGGCTAATCCAGAAAAGGATAAGCATGATCGCCAGCTATGGGAGAAAAAGTTGACAGATTGCTACAAGGAGTATAAAAGCTATTTTGCCAGAGCGCTTGATGAATGGTGGACGTGGCGTGGAAAACAGATTGAAGTCCAAGTATCAACTGCTCAATACGGACATGCACACCTCTCTGCCAACGACGCGGTCACTGGGGAAAGTTTTGAGTACACCTATACCTACGGTACTTTATCGCATAAAGAAGCATTGGCCCACTTTGAGGCATTAGCGGCTAGTATTACCCAAAGACTGAGGACAGAAGCGCATGGTGCCATGGCCGAGGCCATCAATAGTTCTTTCTATTTACACCGTTTTTTAATAAATGCTGAAGACAGAGAGAAAGCTATTTTACCTGAATTAGACACCTGCCCAAGGTTTGAGCAATTTACGATTGGTCCCGTGTCTGATGCGACAGTCCATGCTAGCACAACTGCATTTAGAGGATTCGGTGCCGTAGACTATGATCGATTCGGCGATCCAGGAGGAGTAGTAATTGGCGCATCTGGGCGCTTTGGTGATTGGCTCGATTGCTTTCAAATGCAATATGAGGGCCATTCAGGCAAATTGATTGGATCGGCGAACAGCGGCGAATTTTCTTTCCAAACACCTTCTTATGATCATCGAATAACCGGACTTAGGCTTGCCTTTGGAGACAATCGTTTAAGAGCCTTTGCCTTTATTTTTGACGATGGTTCGCAGTCGGATTGGGTGGGCAATAAAGCCTATTTTAATGAAGAGAAGGCGCATGTGATCAATGCTCCATTTGGCTACCTATTTTCTGGCGCAATTTATCGGCCAGCGGAGATGTCGAGCACTGGCACTGGTACGGGCCTCGAGGCAATTGCCTTATGGTTTCAGCATCGATCTACCGTAAAATCATAAAGTCTAATTTGGGTTTGAGTTGCTTCAGCCTTGATGCAGCTTAAACTCAAATTGATTTCTCCATTGCCATTTAGAGATGCTATGCTTAGCCCAGGCGAGCGCGAAAATCTTCGTAACCAAAACGGCGCAGCACCTCCATTTCTTCATTGGCCTTCGCCAGAACGATGTCTGGGTGCTTTACCCCATTAAACATCGTCGTTTTCACCATGGTGTAGTGGATCATGTCTTCCAGAATCAGTCGGTCGCCAATCTGGAGTTCTTTGGCAAAGCTGTATTCACTCATGTAATCACCCGCTAAACAGCTCACCCCTCCTAGTCGATACGTCGGTTTCCCGGAAACGGGATCCGTCGCTCCACGAACAGCTGGCCGATAAGGCATCTCTAAGGTATCCGGCATATGAGCCGTAAAGGAAACATCGAGCATAGCGGTCTTAACACCATGATTTTCAACTATATCTAATACTCGCGTCAAAAGATAACCCGTTTCCCAGGCAATGGCACTACCGGGCTCCATAATGATCTGTAGATGAGGGTAACGTGCCTTAAAAGCAAGCAAGACCTTGATCAAATGTTCCCGATCATAATCGGCACGCGTCATCAAATGTCCACCACCGAGATTAATCCACTTTAACTGAGGAAAAAATGCAGCAAACTTCTCTTCGAAAGCCACAAGCGTTCGTTCGAACGTGAAGCTAGAAGACTCGCAGAGGGTGTGGAAGTGCAACCCCTCAACAGCGGCTGGTAGGCCTTGCTCTAAATTGGGGGCCGTTTCTCCCAAGCGGCCTTGTGGGGAAGCCGGATTGTACAGCTCCGTTTCTACCTCGGAGTATTCCGGGTTAACCCGTAAGCCTACAGAAACACCAGCGGCAATGGCCTGTTGGTGATAAGCCCTGAACTGGTTGAGTGAATTAAAAGTGATGTGGCTACTGTAGGCTAGAAGCTCATCTAACCCCTCTGGTAAGTAAGCGGGTGAATAGGTATGCGCCTTACACCCCATTTCCTCATGGATCAAGCGGGCTTCCGCTAGGGATGAAGCCGTGGCTCCACTTAAATACTTACCAACCAGTGGAAAAAGGGGCCAATTAGAGAAGGCCTTCAAGGCAAGAATAATGTGCACACCAGCCGCCGACTGGACAGCTGCGATCTGTTCTAAATTCTTGATCAGTTTCTCTTCTTCAATCACAAAAGCCGGAGAAGAAAGCTGCAAAGTTTGATCGGACATATACCGCCATTCTGAATTTCCGGCAAAGGTACAGAATAAGCAGCGTCAAAATAAGAGCGGATACAAGCAGCGAATTTTGCCCACACTGTATCTTACTACTGACCCCTTGCGCCAAATGTAGACTAAGGCTACCTGAGAAATCAGACTTACAAACTAGCGCAACTTACTTAATTCATGTTTTGGAACAGACACCTCTGCACTGGAGCCCCGCTCCTAACACTACTCCTATTTTTCTTAGTAACACCTTACATCCTGAGTGCTCAGCCGAGCAACGATAGTTGTGCGGTAGCACGCCGTATTAATCTCCCGCTCAATTTCGGTGAACCGTTACAGATTTCTGGCCATAATATTGGTGCAACACCGGAGATACCCGCCACTACAACTGCCAACTGCTCACCCGGCGGAGTCTTCAGTGGCTTAGGGGCCGATGTGTGGTACAATTTCACAGCACCAAGCGATATGTGCGTGCGCATTGAACTGACCGGTCTTGAACAACCAGAATTCAGTCTCCGCAAAGGTTTCAGCTGCTTTCTCAATGAAGATATAGCCTGTGTTTACTCAGAAGAAGGTAACGCCACTGAAGTCGTAGAGCTAGAAGCCGGCGAAGAGTACTGGCTTCGCGTAAGCGGTATGTGGTATTTGGATCAAGGATATTTTGATTTGACCATCACCCGCACCGGCTGTGGTTTTGATGACCCCTGCATGATCTCCGATTCTTACAGCATTAGCCCAGAGCCTAGCATTGCCTTGATCAACGGAGAGTTTGTAGACTATTACCTACCGGAAACTACCGTAAACTTCTGCTATACCGTAGATGAATGGGTCACTTTGGGGAATAACTGGTTACACTCCATTGAAATCGATTTAGGTAGTGGCTGGGATGTTAATAGCGTAGTGCCGCAGCCTCCACCTCCATTCAACTGTAATTCCGGAGAATGGGGCTGGTATGATCTCTGGTTTAGCTGCAATACTGGCGAAGTTTATGGCCCGGGCTTTGCTTATGACTCGGACAATGGTCTAAGCTGCGGTGGTTTTCCTTTCGATGGTGAACCAGGAAATAACTTTGGAGATGGTCCGGGACAGTGTTTTCCGATAGAGTTCTGCTGGTCGATTACCGTAAAGAGCTGTGAACAATTAGAAGAAGAACCGGGCACCGATCTAAGCATCAATATCACCGCCCTAGCGGATAGTGAGTCTGGATCCTACAACGTGCTTGCTTGTGACAACCAAGTGGACGAAATCATTGAGCTACGGACTTTTGCCTGTGGTGATCTTCCGCCAAGCGATCCTTGCTTTCCGCAAGAGCCTTTCATTGAGGTGTTCCCCGTTTCCTGTCAGGGCGAAATGGACGGTAGCTTTACTTTAGATAATGTGGATACTGATTCACTATCCAATATTTATATCTACCGACTAGATGATCTGCTGATCGAAGCCTTTTTTGATGTTGAACTACCATTTACCATCCCTAGCATTCTGGATACTGGCTTTTATGGTGTGGTGCTGGAAACTCCAGGCATCGGCGATGAAGGGTTCTGCGAAGGCACCCTCTACACCATCATCAAAGTGGCCCCGCCTTTTGAAACCTTTGCCCGGATTGTGGCCGAGCAAGACTGCGCCGTGGATAGCGTACAATTAGTAGCTCGAATTTGGCCGGATACTTTGGATCCAGAGGAATTCACCTTTAATTGGAGTGGACCAAACGACTTTTTCTCCACTGAGACCAGCCCTACCGTTACGGAATCTGGCGAATACCTACTAACCACTATTCGTGGTGATTGCCGCGTCACGGATGCAATAATCGTGACTTTTCGTGATGCACTAGCACTCGAAGTTGACTACGCCCCTACTCCACCTTGCCCAGGAGATTTATTGCAACTAACAGCCAGTGGAGCAAGCTCTGCCGCAGATTACGAATGGCTTATACCTCCAGAAGCAGGGCTAGGCACGCCCATTTACGATACCGAAAACGATTCTTGGACTTTAGGCACACTTGACGGGACTGTTACCCTACAGCTAGTGGGTTTTAGCAGTACTGGTTGTAGTGATACAATTAGTTTTACTGCTGTACCAGCGGCATTCCCTAGCTTTGACTACAGCGCTGCCTTGGAAGACTGCGAAGATCCATCGGTAACAGTGTCAATTGCCGAAGACGAAGACCTAGCCTCTATTATTTGGCAGGACGATGGATCTAGCGCCAACCCGCGCTTGTTCAGCGACATTCCCGCAGGAACATCAATTGAAGTTTCTGTATTGATTACGAATAATGCAGGATGTGAGCTTACCGAAACCGTTCAAATACTTGGCCCTGGTGTCGATATCAACGCGAGCGATACCCTTATTTGTCCAGGAGATGCTGTAGTGCTGACAGCGAGCTCCGCCACAGCCTATACCTGGAGTACGGGCGAGACCACCCAGGATATTATAGTTTATCCAGAGGCACCGGAGACAACCTACAGTGTGAGTATCACCAATGGCTACGCCTGCGAGCAACAGGACCAGGTGACCATTGCAGTGCTACCGGCACCAGAAGCTGCTTTTATCTATACCAATAATGCACTCGTTTATCAGTTTCAACCCAACGCTCCGGATGATCCGGACCTGAGTTACTGGTGGGATTTTGGTGACGGCACACTTTCCGTAAATTACACACCACAGCATACTTTCCTCGGCCCTGGAATGTACACGGTTAGCTTAGCAACGACAGGTACCTGTGGAACCGACACCACTGTGCAAATCATTGACATTCCTTTTGCGCCCACCGTTGGGTTTAGCAGTGATATAAATAGTGGATGTGCTCCGCTTACCATTGCCTTTAGCAACGAAAGCACTGGTGCCGACACCTATCAATGGTCTTTCCCCGGTGGAACGCCTAGCTCCAGTGATTTAGAAGATCCAATTATTGTTTACAATGAACCTGGAGTCTACCCAGTTAGCCTTTCCGCTACTGGCTCTGGAGGTTCTGCCACCTCCACTATCGAAGGCTACGTCGAAGTCTTAAGTGGCCCAGAAGGCACCCTTGAGGTCTCTTCCATTGACTTGCTCAATGTCCAATTTACTACGACCAGTAACAACGTAGATGAAATCATCTGGAACTTTGGTGACGGTACATCTGCCAATAATATCACTGATCCCCTACACAGCTACCCAGCACCAGGTACCTACACGGTCAATTTGTTTTTGATTAATACCTGTGACACACTCATGCTGGAAGAAGAGGTTACCCTCAGCCTTGCTACACCGATAGCTGATTTTTCCACGGAAACCGATCGCATCGGATGTGCACCGCTTAGTGTCACTTTTTCTAACACTAGTATTAATGCGGACACCTATCAATGGACTTTCCCTGGGGGTGTACCAGAAAGTTCGACCGAGGAATCTCCGGTCGTCGTGTATTTGGAGGAAGGCGTCTATCCGGTACAGCTAATTGCCGGTAACCTGAGTGGAAGTGATACGGCTAGTATAGTGGATTACGTGAGTGTATTTCCCCAGCCAAGCGCTTCGTTTACCTTCACTGACGATCTGTTAGAAGTGACTTTCTCCAGTGAAATGAGCAATACCGACTCCTTTAGTTGGGACTTTGGAGATGGTAACAGCAGTACAGAGGCGAACCCTACCCACACCTACGAAATTGGTGGCAGTTACGAGGTAAGCCTAACGGTGACTAACGATTGCGGTAGCACCATCATTACCGAAACCATAGTGGTATCCCGCCCCATACCAAACGTAGCCTTCACTACCGTGGAGGAACGCCGGGGCTGTGCGCCTTTGAGCCTCACCTTTATCAACCAAAGTGAAAATGCACTCACTTACCAGTGGACCTTCCCAGGAGGTAACCCCGCTAGCTCCAACGAGGTGAACCCCAGCGTAGTGTACGAGACCCCGGGCATCTATCTGGTGCAACTCAATGCTGTTAACGAAACGGGGGGTAATGCGCTAGTGGCCGAAAGCTACGTTGAAGTAATAGGTTTACCCAGTGGTAGTTTCAGCTTTAGTGCAGAAGAGCTCGATGTTGACTTTACCGCCACCGCAGCAAACACCAACAGCTACGAGTGGGACTTTGGGGATGGCAACCTTGGCATGGGACAGCAGGTAAGTCACCAATACGCCAGCAACGGTACCTACCAAGTGACGCTACGCCTGAGCAATGAATGTGACACATTGCTGCTCACCCAGGAGGTCACCGTAATGCGTGCACTGCCAATAGCCGAATTCATTACCGCATCTGACACCAGTGGTTGCGCGCCGCTGACCGTCAGTTTTATTAACCAAAGCAGTGGAGCTGATGGCTACCAATGGACCTTCGAAGGAGGAACTCCAGCTATGTCTACCCTAGAAAACCCAACTGTGACATACAGTACCGCTGGCATCTACCCAGTAGAGTTGTTAGCATTCAATGAAAGTGGTACCGACCAGTTGGTGGTGAACGATATGGTAGAAGTGTTGGGGCTGCCTTTCGCGGAAATTAGCCTTACAAGCGAAGGTTTAACCGTAGATTTCACGGCAATGGGTACAGCGGTAGACAGCTATTTCTGGCAGTTTGGAGATGGTAGCGTAAGCATGGAACAAAACCCTAGCCATACCTACTCGGATGAGGGTATGTATACGGTGCAACTGAGTGTCAGTAATGAATGCGGCTCGGTTACTACCAGTGTGGACATTGAGTTGATGATTACCAGTAGCAACGATCAAATGGCTAGTCAAGCTAACTGGAAAATCTATCCCAATCCAAATGCTGGACAAATGACGGTTGCTCTCGAAAACTGGCAAAACTTTGGTCCGCACCACTTGCTGGTGTACAATAGTGCGGGAGAATTGATCATGAGTAAACCGATGGCCATAGCACAAGCTGCAGAGCAGTTCCCAGTATGGCTTGAACTACCAGCCGGCATGTATTGGTTCGAGATTAAAGATCAAAACATGTTCCGTCAAGGTATTGAAAAAGTGATTATTCAACGATGATTCCTATTCTCATAAAAAACACCCTTATGCTAAAAAATTGGCTGCTCTCTCTGCTATGCATTGGTCTTACTCAACTCGGTGCGCAGAACTTAACGGTAGGTCTGAGTCTTAATCCCGGGCTCAGTGAAGTGACTTCTAATCTTCCATTTTCTGGAGATTACCAAACCCAATTCACCCTATCGGGAAACGCTGGTCTCTTCATAGAGCATCAATTGAGTAATAAATCTCATTTAGGACTAGAATTGCTTTGGGTGCAAATAGAAGGTAAAGAGGTAGCAGAAGGGCGAAGACTATTTGCTGTGGTGAACGGTATGCCAGCGGAGATTGGAGAAGTGAGTGATGAGAACCGGATCCACAGTAGTTACATCGGTGTTCCAATTTATTACCGATATCAGTTGGGGCGCTGGGGGTTCAGCGCAGGCGCCCAGGTGTTACTTTATCTCTTTGCCAGTATTGATTCAGAGATCGAAGGAACAATCAATGGTGAGCCCTATTCCGCTGAAAGTCGAATAGACGAAATTGCGTTTGACCAGGCTGATTTTGGCCCAAAAGTTGGGCTAAATTACCAATGGCAATCCAAATTGGCGTTGAGCCTTAACTACTATCATGGCTTAGCTGACCTCACGTCTGAGTTCTTTCCCTGGCAGCGAAGGAATAGGCAATTGACTTTGGGGGTGCGCTATGCCTTCCATCAGCAACTATAGCCTTCACTTTCAAACCACATGAGGCACATAAGGGCGCTTAAGACATTACCACCTTATGTGTTCTGATATGTCGTCTCATGTGGTTCTATTTCATCTCACCCTGCTGATAACCTATAATTCTAAATCCACGTTCTCCGCTTCGTGCCAAGCTAAGCCGTGCTTACCCAGCACATCCAAGAAGGGATCAGGATCGAATTCTTCTACGTTTTTGACACCAACACCACCCCATTTACCCGTCAGTAGCATCATAGCGCCAGTCATGGCCGGCACGCCGGTGGTATAGCTCACGCCCTGCGCACCAGTTTCTTTAAAGGCCGCTTCGTGGCTACAATTATTCCAGATGTAGTAGGTCTTTTCCTGACCATCTTTGATTCCGCGTACACGGCAACCAATACTGGTTTGTCCTGTGTAATTTTCGCCCAGGTCACCAGGGTCTGGTAGGACTGATTTAAGAAATTCAAGGGGAATAATTTCCATGCCCTGGTGCATCACTGGCTCAATACCAGCCATGCCAATGTTTTGGATGACCCGCAGGTGCGTCAAGTACTCATCACCGAAGGTCATCCAGAAGCGAGCCCGCTTGATCGTCGGAAAATTCTTCACCAAGGATTCCAACTCTTCGTGGTATATGAGGTAGGAATTCTTGGGACCAATATCCGGATAATTGAGCACCTTCATGATCTCGTGCGGCTCCGTTTCAATCCACTGACCATTTTCCCAATAGCGCCCTTTTTGGGTGATCTCTCGAATATTGATTTCGGGGTTAAAATTGGTAGCAAAGGCCTTACCGTGGTCTCCCGCATTAGCATCGACAATATCGAGGTAGTGGATTTCATCGAAGAAATGCTTCGCTGCTCGTGCCGTAAAAATACTGGTCACACCAGGATCAAAACCACAACCGAGAATGGCTAGAATGCCTTTTTCGCGAAAGCGATCCTGATAAGCCCACTGCCAGCTGTACTCAAATTTGGCTTCTTCCTTAGGCTCATAATTGGCAGTGTCCAGATAATGCACCCCGGTTTCCAAACACGCATCCATGATGGTCAGATCCTGATAAGGTAGCGCTACGTGAATGACCAACTCCGGTTGGTAAGAGCGAATCAAGGCCACCAATTCAGGTACATTTTCGGCATCAACAGCAGCTGTTTCAATGGCCTGATAACCCAACTGCTCCCGTACATCTTGAGCAATGGTATCACACTTGGATTTGGTACGACTGGCTAGCATAATACCAGAAAACACCTCCGGATGTTGTGCGCATTTAATCGTGGTGACCCGACCAACACCGCCGGCACCGATAATGAGTACTTTGGACATATTTGGTTATGGTTTTCTTACAGAGCGCAAAGCTACCAAATTGGCCGACAAAGTAGACTCCCCTACCTGACGATTTCAGCTCGTTAGAAAAAGACGGGATGAACCGTTGTCCAGTAGAATGTTAGCACCAGCAAAAGACTGTACAGCAACCACCAACGTAAAGGTGTGTATTGGGGCAAACTAATTCCATGACGCAGCTGCACGTAAACCACCATTCCCAATTTTTCCAATGAAAAGGCGATCACCGCGGTAGTTGCGATACCAATTAAGCCCCAACTGGGAACAATCCAAAAACCAATACCTAGCTGTAACAATAAACTGAAAAGTGCAAAGAGCGGTACCCAACGGGTGTCTTCCAGGGCCACTAAAATGGTGCGAGCAAAGAGCAAGTGTGCCATCGTTAGCAGTAAAAAAGTATTGAACAAAGGTACGCTTGCCGTGAATTTAGGATCGAACACCAAAGGGAACCAGAATTGCGCGGTGAGCAGTAGCACAATGCTCAATGGAAAGATCAAATGATAAAGCCGGCGGCACTCTAGCTTTAATTCTTGCAGACCGCTTTCGCGCTGCGCAGCAATAGCCGGAATCAACGCACTACCAAGCGCACCAGCTAAGGCCGACAGCAGGGGTAGTTCACGGGCACCGTAGCGGTAGAGCGCAAAAGCAGCGCTATCACCAGCAAAGAAATGTCCAACTAACCAGGGCCCTACTGCCTGACTCAAGCCCGCCACCAAAGCATAAACACCCAATGGCCAAGAGATGCGCCACCAGTCGTTGAAGATCGTATTAGACCATTCCCATTTTCCCGCTTGTAAGGTAAAACGCAACAACCACAACCACTTTAGTATTCCAAGTACTGCCAGACCAACAAAACTCCACCGGAAATCATAGCCTAACCACGGAGGTAACGCCACTACCAATATTTGGGCGGTGGCCGTTAGTGCTCCATAAATAACCAGCTCTAGTTTTTGTTGCCTGAGCAGATAGAAATGCTCTTGTAGACTTGCTACCAAATTGGTTAGCAGAAAAACCAGAAAAAGCCAGAGGTAAGGAATGGAAGCTTGGCGAACCAGCGCAAGCAGCAAGTTCGACTCAAACAGGTAGATCACCGCACCCAGCGCGAGGCTAGCAATAGAAAACACCCCAAAGGCCTGAAAGATCAGTTGCCGCTGTTCGGGTATTCCCAGTCGGTTAAATTGGCTCAACAATCCCTGCATAAACCCCGTCACCCAAAAGAAGGTAAGCAGGTACCCCAGATAGGTAAGCATTTCATAATACCCGATTTCGGCAACCGCCAGGCCAGAATGCCCCAGGGCAATGGCAATGATGATGAGCCCGCCCTGCCGTAACAATTGGAAGAGTTGGAAAGCCCGGGCATTACTCAGCCAGGTATCGATCCGTGCAGGTAATTGCACTCGACTTATTTAAGGACTTCTTCGTATTCTTCGAAGCTTACGCCGTACTGCTTGAGTTCTTCGAGCACCGGCTCGTACACTTCGCGCATCACTGGGATTTGCACACCGGTAGACTTGATTTTACCTTCGGAAATCAGATTAACGAAAATTCCCATGGGAAGGCCCACCAAGCGGGACATGGCCGTGTCATCCTCGCCATTTCCTTTCATAACCATAGAAGAAATCAAGCGGCGCTTCTTTCCGTGCAGCGTGTAGTCAAACTCGTGCTGCATGATGATCATATCTCGATCATCCGGCTCCAGCTTCCACTTCTGTAGCAGCAGATGCTCGAGGATCAAGGCAGGCGTCGCATTATCGATACCAATTCTACGCTTGCTAAACAGGCCTAACCACTCTAGCTTTTGCATCACCTCAGAGTCTGATTCCACACGTAGGAGCCCCGCAATACGATCCTTTACGGAGCCATTGCCTTCCGGAGCGAAGGCCTCCATTAGCGCATGATAAGTAAGCTTACCACTTTCCAGAATTGGAAAATCCGAATCAGTCAAGCCAATTTTAACCAAAGCATCCCAAGCTGCACAGAAGCCCGGATAGCGGATAGTCCCCCTTAAGATGGAAGGAATATTCTTTAAGCCGTATTGTTCGCGGTAGAGCAAGCTATCACGATTGGCGTATACTTCGAATGGCCCCATATTGGGTACCTCAATGTTCCAGGTTTTGCGGAACAAACGGTTGTAAGGGATAAACTTGAATTTCTTCTTGTGCAAGTACTGCGCCGTACCGTGGCCCGCCAAAACTACATTGCGCGGATTCCAGGTAAACTTGTAATGCCAAGGGTTATTATCACTTTCCGGTGCCACCAAACCACCGGTGTAGGAACGGAATGACAAGAGTTTGCCTCCCTTATCCTTGATCTCGTCGATCTTCTGCATGGCCGACATGTGGTCGATTCCGGGGTCAAGGCCCATTTCGCCCATAAAGATCAATTCGCGATCACGAACCTCATCGCCCAGGCTGTACATTTCCTTAGACACATAGGAAGCCGTGATGAGGTGTTTATTGAGCTTGATACAATCTTGAGCTACCTCTACGTGCAGGTGTGCAGGTAAAAGCGATACGACCACATCAGCGCGGCTAATCAGTTCTTTACGATCGTTAACTTTATGTACGTCCAGCCAGGCCGGCCGGCCATTGGGGTGGCCCTTTACTTTTGCTTCTGCCAGGGCGGGATCTGCGTCGGCCACGGTGACAAACCATCCTTTTTCCTGGGCTTTTCCGAGTACGTACTTAATCAACGCGCCGGAAGAACGCCCGGCACCAATGATCAGGATGCTATTCATGCTTTGAGGTTATTTTTTAAAATCACAGGATACCAGCCCACCAAATTATGCGCTCGCAACAATATTAAGAAGTTCATGGTTTACTTTAACCCGGTGATGGTAAAGTTCTGGAGATGAAGTAGATTAAATATTTAGCTTATCTACAATCCCCTATCAATGCCGCGGCAAGATAATATCTTTAGTCAGAAAATAGTTACTTAGTTTACATTTGACGCTAAGTAGCCATAGGATTTAACGGTGGCTTAATCTGGTAAAAAACAAAATGCTTATGGCTAAACCGGATAAAAAAATGGAAATTAACTGGCAAGCACACGCCAGTTTGGAGGAACTATCTACCGCCCAACAACTACTCTTACAAGCAGCAGTAGAAGCATTAGACAAGGCTTACGCGCCTTATTCTAATTTTCACGTAGGAGCGGCTGTGCGCTTGAATACTGGTGAAATACTGAATGGCGCCAACTTTGAAAATGCCGCTTACCCCATGTGTTTGTGCGCAGAACGCAGTACGTTAGCCTCCGCTGTTTCTAACTATCCGAATAGTGTAGTTGAAGCGATGGCCATTACGGTAAGAAATCCAGAAAAACCCATCGACCAACCCGCAGCACCCTGTGGTGCTTGCCGACAGGTACTTGTAGAGGCAGAAGGCCGCCAAAGTGCAGATATTGAAATTCTAATGAGGGGAGAATCTGGACCGATATACATCTTATCTAATGCTAAACTTTTGCTTCCTTTCTACTTCAGCGGTTCCTTTTTATGAGGATGAATGTAGGCCCCAAGATGCGTCTTATGAAGGCCATCATTTTTACGATCCGCAAAGAACTTCTGCAAGGAAAAGGTAGAAGAGGTAAAGGCCATTTCATCCCAGGGAATATCTTCCTCTCGAAATAGCTTACACTCCGTGCTTTCCGGACCAATCCCGAATTTCCCATCAATCAGTTCTGCTAGGAAGTGAATGTAAATTTGATTGATCTGTGGTAAGCTGTAAATACTGTGTGCGCCAATGATTTTCACCTTAGCCTCCGCTTCCTCCCATACTTCACGAATGGCCCCTTCCTCCACTGTTTCTCCATTTTCCAGGTAGCCGCTGGGAACATTCCAGTAACCTACCCGCGGAGGAATAGCTCTTCGACACAGCAATACCTGCCCTTCCCACAGCGGTAAGCAACCCGCCACAATGTTCGGATTGGTGTAATGAATAGTGTGGCAATTCTTGCAGACGTATCGTGGCCGCGTATCTCCTTTCGGAATCTCAAAAACGGGATTAGGGGTCCCGCATACACTGCAGTATTTCATAAGCATCGGATCATTCGGCCAGCTGGGTACGTTCGTATCGCACGCGCTGCAAAATAGCATCGCCGAAGATACATAATCCACTGTTAAAGACGACGAGCGCCAGTGTACCAAAGCCCACCCACTCCCAGGTAGCAGCCCCACTGTGCTTATAAAACCCGGCCTCAATAACCAGAGATAGACCAAAACCTACCAGTACTAAGCCCAGCGGTGCTCGTAGTATCCAACGGCGATAGTACTGCTTGCCGTGGGGTGTTCGTTGCGTTTCCGTGCGAGGTGTATCCATAATTGCTAACTTAATATTCCGCAATAGTAACTTTCCTAAGGAACAATTGGTTGGGATCAAGCCACACGCCACGCTAAATTCCATTCTACCCTACCACCGTTCCAATTTCATCATTGTATCGTAAGCCGGTGCTTTCCATTGTTCATGGGGAGTACACAGCTATGTCTATTTCACACCGACTTTGTTCACTAAATCCAATTGTATGCGTCTATTTTATGTTGTTCTCACCTTAGTACTCAGCCTAAGCCTGAGCGCACAAAGCGTCACCTTACCACCTAGCGGAAATAATCAAAAGTTCATGGTTACTCAATACATCGGTGCCCTGGTGCAGGTGAGCGTAAATTATTCCAGTCCCGCTGTTACGGCACCTAATGGCCTACCGCTAATTCGCTCCAAATTCACGGACTAGGTCGGCAAATGATTGCGCAGGGCGATGCAGAAATGGCCCTGGTGGTATTTGAAGCTAACCAGAAACGCTTTGGGGGCGCATGGCCCACCGAAGTTGGCATGGCCCGTGGACTCAGCGCTACCGGCAACTATGATCAAGCCATTAAGCACGCGGAAATAGCCCTGGGACAAGCGCCTGATCAGCTCAACAAAGATAGCCTGACTAAGATGATTGAAAGTTTGAAAAAAGGAAAGGATGTGAACTAAGACAATAAAAGTGAAAGTGCGGAGATTAATCTACCAAAATCCTATCACTTTCACTTTCATTGTCATTTTGATTTTAATTGACGTCGAACCCTTATTCTCCCTTCACGCGAATTTGCCCGTTGATGGGAGCAAAAGTGAGGATATCCTCATTGACATTAATTGCTTCGAAGGCAACCGGGCGGGATTCAAGACGGACATCTACCTTGGATCCCACTGCTGTTTGTGGTACAAAGCAAATATCGAAGATGCGCGTGTCCGCAGGCAGCGTGATGCCCTGCAAGGTTTGGTGAATCCAACTTAAGGCTACTACGCCCAGTTCGTTATGGGTATCCCCAAAGTTTTGTGGGCCCAGGTCCGTCAGGTTTAGATTTTTGACGGCCGTGTACTTAAGATCATCACGGTTCCAGCGGATCGAAAATTGCAGGCCGATTAGGTTATTGAACCCAGCAACGGTGACGGGTATACAGGCCTCCTCTCCAACAGCGACCTCAGCATTGCCAAGGGTCATGGTTAGGGTTTCCCCGGTTGTCGCCGGAGTTTGTTCGTGTACAACGACCTCCTCGTCTGGTACCACACTTGGTTTGTTCGCCGTTTGCTGCACCAGTTGTTCGGCTTCCGCCTTCGCCTTCTCACGTACATCAGAATCACCACTACACTGGACCAGTAGCGCACAAAGCAAAAGCATAGATAACAAACGAACCAACATCATTTTAAGGCATTTTTTGCGTGGCAAAAGTAAGGGGAATTTGCTACATAATGCTAATTTCACTATACTGCGAAAATAATTAAAGCGCCAGGTCCGTAAAGGCTACGGTATAGACACTGCTTATACACCGCCAAGTGCACGGATCTGAACTTGGAAATCAAGTAAACATACCTATGAAATTATTAACACTTTTAGCGACCCTGTCCATCCTATTAGCATTTTCTTGTGTCAGCCAACAACAGTATGCTGAACTGGAACAAACACTAGATTATTACAAGGGTGAGTCCCTGGCGACCGATAGTATCCGGGCCGCTAATCAGCAGCTGCAAAGCGAGAATACGCAAACGCAGACCGATTATCAATCACTTACACGAGAGCTGGAGCGCCTCACCGCTACCAATATCAGCCTCAATCGCAATTATCAGGATGTGGTGAATCGCTACAATAGCCTGGTTGGCGATAATCAGGAGGTGCTGGCTACTACCAGTTACGAAACACAAGTCTTAGAGCAAGAATTATCACTACGCCAAGATGAGCTGGACCGCAAAGAGCGTTCGCTTTCACAAATGGAAACCCAACTGCGCGACCGCGATGCAGAACTACAGCGGATGGAAGCTCGTGGCGGTTTCGGTAATACGCCGACTGGCTACGGCAGCACCACTGTGGACCCTCGCTATCAGCAATTGGTGGGCGAAAAAGCAAATCTTGATAACCAGCGCAACTTACTGCTCAATTATTTCCAGCGCGTGCTGGTTGGCTTCCCGGAAGAGGAAGTGAGTTTGAGCACTTCGCGCGAAGGCGTGGTGCTCAGTTTAAACCAGGCGTTGTTGTTCCCACAGGGCGGTTCCGACGCCGTACATTGGAAAGGTCGTCAGGCTCTACAACAAATTGCGGTGGTACTACGTGACAATCCAGAATTACCTATTCACATCATCGGGCATGTCAATCCGGGTAGTAATCCTGATTTCGACTGGCAGGTAAGTGCGATGCGTTCACTGGCGGTCGCTAAAGACTTGGCCAACTTCGGTGTTGATTCCAGTCGCCTACGCCCTGCAGGTGCGGGTAGCAACCAACCACTGGTGCCAGCCACCAACGCACGGGCCCAAATTGTTAATGGCCGAACAGAAATCGAAATTCCAGTAGGCTATCTCCGTCTGGTGGAAGGACTGGGTAACTAACCCTCCACATGCGCGGAAAAGACCATCTGTTTTATCTCATCAAATCGCTTTCAAAATCGGAAAAGCGCTACTTCACGCTGGACGCCCAGAAGAGTGGGCGGAAGAATAGTCGCTATCTGGCGCTGTTTCAAGCTATTAATCAGCAGGAAGAATACAGTGAGCTTCCGCTCAAGCGGGAATTTGGCAAGAAACTGGCGGACGATAAGGCTCGTCTTTACGAGGCGATCCTGCGGGCAATGCGGGATTACCAAAGTAAGAAATCGTATAAGACTCGAATTAAGGAATTATTGACGGACGCCAAGATTTTGTTTGAGCGCAAGCTCTTGGAACAGGCTGAAAATCGCCTGGAGGAGGCCAAAAGTCTGGCTTTAGAATTGCACGATCACCTATCTGTAATCGAGATCAATCTCCGTCAACGAGACGTGATCAAGCGGTATCTTGATAAGACCTACAGCGATCGAGTCAAGGAACTGATTGCGGAGCAAGAGCGGCACATTCAACTATTACAGCAAGAATTGTGGCTCCATGATAGTTATGATTTACTTTCCATTGATGTACTGCGCTATCCACAAAGACTAGCGGAGGAGGAAATTCGGAAGATTACCGAAGATTATCAACAGGTACTCACTTTGGAGCCCGAAGCGATGGACTCCTTTCATGCCAAACGTCGTTTACATCAATTTCTAGCTCTATTCTTCCGATTAAAAGGGGATAGTGATGATGTTTACGAACAATTTCAAGAGACTATCAATACCTGGCGAAACCAGGAAAAATTGATTTCTGAGAACTTTACGCTTTACGTAGGTGACTTCTCCAATCTTCTATCAGCCACCTTTCGTAAGCCCGAATTACTAGAAACACTTCCTCGGTTGCTCGAGGAGCTGAAGGCCCACGAAGCACCAACTTATCAGGGAAAAACCATTTTATTCGAACGGATTTCAATCTATGAACTGATTTATCTGCTCAATACCCCAGCGGAATCGATTGATTTACCACTTGAAGATCTTGCCAAGGGCTTAAAAGCATACGATATTTCGCCAAGTTCTCGGCTCAACATCCATTTCAATGCGGTCCTACTGCTATTCCTTAATGACCGCTTTGATGAATGTCTCCTTTGGCTTACCCGCTTAAGACCCTTACTGAAAAAGAGTCAGGATTTGCGCCGAGATATACACGAAGTGAGCCAGGTTATTTATCTCTTAGCTATATACTGCCTGGGGGATTTTGAGCAAATAGAAAATACTATACGTTCTGTTAATCGTTACTTTGCTCGCCTACAAAAGTCCAATCTTAAAGATTTCAACAAACTCTTATCTAGTACTCTTCAGCAGTTGCAGAAGAGTAGCTCATTCAGACAGGAACGAGAAATTCTTTATGAGCTAAAAGCCAAGATTGAAAATCTTGGAAGACCTGTTTTAGCAGGCCTGGACGAGATCACTACACTCTGGATTGAGAGCCTTGTGCAAGAAAAACCCATACGTCAACTGCGTTTGGAAAATAGTTAGCGGCTACTACTAGTGTTTCGTAGGAAGTTTCAGTACCTGTAATTCATCTGTTTCCCATCGAATATTAATGATGTGCTTATTGTTTAGTGGAAAAACTTTATCACTACATTCTTTTTCATCATCAGGCACCTCTAAATTAATGATGATGTCATCAAGTCCGATGACGGTCAGCACTTTATTCTTCTCGTTGTAAGTAAGCGTATACTGGCTATTCTCTCCGGCCTTAAAAGTGAACTTCTCCAATTCAGGAGTAGGAACAGGACGACGGCCACCACCCGCTACTTCTCCTTCGGCAGTAGGGCCGTCAGGATCAATAGGGCTATCACTCGGTCGTGGGAGACTTACCGCTGTGGCCACCACTAACTGATCTCCCAAAAGACCAACGAGTACCCCTTGAGGAACGGTGAGGTCAAAAGCAATGGCTCTACCATTATCAATGAGGTAGAGGGTCCGCATATCCGAACTGAGGGAGATAGAATTGAGCATAGTAGTGGTGTATTTGTCCTTGTTGCTGAAGAGTAGTCGAAAAACGTCGATACCTGTATTTCCGGGAAGCGGTAGCGTACTACCGTCGGTGGCGGGAATTTTGATGGGTGCCAAATTTGGCTCCGGCCTGGTACGCCCAGCAGCGCTGGCCTCCGAAGTATCAGGAGTCGGTCTACTGCCAAACCATTCTCTAAGGCGCTCCCAAAATCCCATGACAATGCGTTTGTTGGATCACTCCAACGGAGTGAGGTGTGATTTAACGAGAACCAAAGGTAAACAATTGGCCGAATTTTCCTTTCTCTCAAAAGTTGAAAAAATTCTCGCCCACTATCGATGCCTAGATGGTTGATGTTATCGACCTAATGACTCGGAAAAACAGCGGCGGCCTCCAAATAAGATTGTTGGAATAAAGCCTGATCGACCCCAGTGGACATTTCTTGGCTAGAAAAATAATGGACCAGGTGTTCCATAGGCATATTGCCCGTAAGATCGTCTTTGGCCATTGGGCAGCCCCCGTACCCTCTTATTGCTCCGTCGAAACGAAGGCAACCATTTGCGGTAGCAGCAGCTATCTTTTCTTCCCAAGTGGTAGGCGTTGTGTGAAAATGGGCACCAATCTCTAAATCTGGATAAGCCGGGATAAGTTCCCCAAACAAGTATTCGATGCTCGGTGGTTTGGCTACCCCGATGGTATCACTGAGCTGGAATATCTTAATATCTAATTTAGCCAACTGCTCTACCCAGTGCATGACCGTTTCAGCGTTCCACGGATCACCATAAGGATTACCAAACCCCATGGAGAGGTACAAAACCATTTCTTTATCCTTCTGCTGGCAAAGCTCCTGGATGCGCTTGACTCGTTCTAGTGAATCGGCAATGGTCGCATTCGTATTCCGTAATTGGAAAGTTTCTGAAACCGAGAAAGGAAAGCCCAGATAAGTAATTTCCGGAAAAGAGGCTGCCGCTTCTGCCCCGCGATAATTGGCAACAATTGCCAGTAGTTTGGTGTTGGTATCGGAAAGATCAAGTAGGCCCAAGACCTCGGCTGTGTCCCGCAATTGCGGTATTGCTTTCGGACTCACGAAACTGCCAAAATCCAAGGTATCAAAACCAACTTGCAAGAGTAAATTTAGATATTTGGCCTTGGTTTCGGTGGGGATAAAAGTCTTCAGTCCTTGCATAGCATCGCGTGGACATTCGATCAATTTGATCATGGTAGGGCAAAAATTAAGGATCTGCTATATTTCTCGCATTAATGTAATACGATCATGTCTCAAAATAAAACGTTTTTAACCATCGTAGGTTTTTTACTGGTCATTATTGGTTTTCTGGCCATCTTCCTCAACTTTGTAGGAGTTGATTTCGCCTTCCTATATTGGCTACGCCAGTTTGGAGGCATTGGAGCCTTTATGACCAAGATTGCGATGGTCCTCGTAGGCTTCATTTTAGTTTATTTTGGTCAGGTTGATTTTGACCGAGAGGAAATATAAAGCACATGAGTAGCAAACCCACTATTCGCCCCATTCAGGAAACTGACAACCTAAGAGTAGCACAGATCATCCGCCAGGTGATGACGGAATTTAGCTGCGTTGGTTCGGGCTTTTCGATAGAAGATCCAGAGGTTGACGAAATGTACCAAGCCTACGCTGGAGATCGTGCGGCCTTTTACGTCATTGAGCACAATGGCGTGGTGAAAGGTTGTGGGGGATTTGCTCAACTAGAAGGTGGTCCAGCTGATGTGTGTGAACTGAAAAAGATGTACTTCCTAACGGACTTACGCGGTATGGGAATGGGTAATCTTTTGGTAGACCTTTGCATTGAGCAGGCTCGGGCAAATGGGTTTCACAACATGTATCTGGAAACAGTAGAGCGCATGGTTGCGGCCAACCACCTGTACCAAAAGAAGGGATTTCGATTACTCCCTGGCCCACTTGGTGCTACCGGGCACGGCGGCTGTGATGCCTTCTACGACCGACCACTATAAGGCAGCCGACCACAAGAGAATCTCCCCACGTGGATAGTCTATCGCTACCTTGAAGTTAACCAGAAAGTCGTACCCAATTAGGCCATCCAAGGGTTTCGAGGAGGGGTCCTGTAGGTGGGATAGGTCTAACAGCAGAAACTTTGCGCCTATGGACTGGCCACTGTATTGAAGGTCTTCAACTTGCACAGCCTCCACCCGTTGGACCTTCTGATCCAGTCCCTGTAATTCTTCATGCCGAGCCTCTCCCCCATCTTGGAGTACTAAATCTCTCCAATTTTCATTAAGAATATTGGAAGCAGAACCCGTATCTACACCTAGGCGTAACACTTGATCGCCAATCTTTACCTCTACTACGGGTAGGTGGCCGTCTAGCACAAATGGCAGACGCACGGAAGGCTGGTGTAAGGCCAGGTTTACTGCTTGATCCAGAAGACAAACTTGTTTTTCTTGATAATTCAGAATAAGCACGTACTCCTGGAGTAGGTCGTAACCAAGTAAGCCCTTTACCTCTTGTTCTTTATTCACCCGAAGGTGCTGCAAATCCAGCGTAAGCGCTTCCATTGCAGTCCACTCCTTTTCGCCCCAGACAAAACTCTCTACTGATCGGACACCAACCATGACTTCCCGAGCACAAGATTGTGCCACATAGTCTTCGTGCGATTCAGTAGGCATTTCGTTGATGATTAGACCTGGCGCACCGGTATCGAGCAGGAATTCCCCCTGATCATCCTCCAATCGAGCTTCAACGTAAATCAGTCCTTGATCAAGAATAAAGGGGTAAGATTCCTGAACTTCGTTTTCTAAATGAACCCGTTGCAGGCTCCGGATAGGTGCATCTAATAAGGCAACATTACGCTGCCCCGGGAGTAGTGTCCACCCCGGAAAAACAAGCAACCAAACTAACCATAACTTCCTCATAACCATAAACTTCCGTAACAAAAAAGTGCATTACACCATAATTATATCGTGCTAAATTTTAGTAAAGGTAGCAATATAAGTCACACTTAATTTACCTTAAGTTAACATTAATTTAACAGCAAAACAAACGGAAGCGTTGAGCTCAGACCGATTTATTAAAGACATTTCGGTTTCCTGAGCACCAAAAAGCAATCCCGAGCGCTAGCTGTAGCGCTCGGGATTTATTGGAAGTAAGTCCTAGGTTCTCAGAGAACCCATGAAAATTATTAATCGAAATAGGCTTTGACCTGTTGGACCAGTTCGTCAATAGCCGCTTCATCATCACCTTCACCATACACGCGTACAATAGGCTCAGTGTTAGAGCGGCGAAGATGTACCCAACCTTGGGGAAGATCCAATTTGAGTCCATCTATAGTATTGATCTCCACACCTTCTTGCCGCTCGTAGTCGGATTGTACTTTGGCCAGAATTTCCTCTACTGCCAGATCTGGGCGCAGCTGAATTTTGTCCTTCACCATGTGATAGCTGGGATAAGAATCTCGCAGTTCATTAATGGTTTTACCACTGCGGGCCAGATAGGTAAGTGCTAATGCGGTACCGACTAGGGCATCTCGCCCGTAGTGTAGTTGAGGATCGATGATACCACCGTTTCCTTCGCCACCAATCACCGCTTGTACAGCCTTCATTTTTTCTACAACGTTCACTTCCCCTACTGCCGAGGCGTAATACGTCTGTCCGTGCCGTTCTGCGATAACGCGCAGGGCACGGCTGGAAGAAAGATTAGATACGACGGCACCAGGGCGATGTTGCAATACATAATCAGTCACCAATACTAGGGTGTACTCCTCTCCTATCCATTGGCCACCGGGCCCCACAAAGGCCAAGCGATCTACATCTGGATCAACAGCAATTCCTAAATCCGCCTGTTTGTCCTTTACGGCTGCACTCAAGTCAATTAGATGTTGCGGTAGCGGCTCCGGGTTGTGAGCAAACTGGCCATTCATTTCGCCATTAAGCACGATCACCTCACAACCCAATTGCTCCAAAAGTGGCGGAATCGATAGCGCACCGGTAGAATTAATAGCGTCGACCACCACACGAAAACCACCTTGCTGCACTGCCGCGGCATCAACTAAGGGATGCTGTAGGACCTGCTCAAAATGATGCTCCAACATGGCATCATTCTGCTCGTAGCTTCCCAGGTCATCCACCGTAGCGTAAGTGATTTGGGCATCGTCCACTAATTGTAGCAAGGTTTTACCATCAGCAGCAGAGATGAACTCCCCTTTTTCGTTCAACAACTTGAGCGCGTTCCACTCTTTCGGATTATGACTGGCGGTTAGGATGATGCCTCCACCCGCACCAAGTGCCGGGACCGCCATTTCCACAGTTGGCGTAGTAGACAAGCCCAAGTCCACCACTTGGATACCCACCGATTGCAAGGTGCTGCAGACCAACTGGGCCACCATACTGCCGCTGGGCCGGGCATCACGCCCCACAATTACTTTTGCGGGCTTCCCTTCGCTTAGGAGCCAGGTGCCGTAGGCGGCGGTGCAAGAAACAATATCTTCTGGAGTAAAATTATCGCCGGGTGCTCCGCCGATAGTGCCGCGGAAACCGGATATAGATTTGATGAAAGCCACTCTAAGTACTTCTTTTTATGAGGCCACAAAGATACCTCGCCCGACGAAGCTTTAGCGTAGTTGAACCCTAAATTTTCTAATCATCTAAGGAATTTAAAGGAGTCGAAACCTCGACATTAAAAACACCTGCCAAGATTTCCGAGCGGTCGCTTTCCTAAATTGCTACTGAAATTACTATTGAAATTGCCCTTCCCCTTGTATGTTTGCCGCCATGGAACAGCTCATTCATCTGGACTATAGCCTCTTTGAATGGATTCACCACGGTTGGCAGACCTCCTGGTTAGATGCAATTATGCCGCATTGGCGGGAGAAAACCACCTGGATTCCGATGTATCTAATTTTGGCAACGCTACTCATTTATCGGTACCGACTCAAGGGCTTCTTCTACCTATTAGTGTTAGGAGCAACCGTAGGTATAGCAGACTTTACGAGTAGCGAAATAATCAAGAAGAATGTGCAACGCCCCAGGCCTTGTCGGGAAATTGCTTTAGGAGAACCCACCCGAGACCTTATTCACTGTGGTGGTGGGTTTAGCTTTACCTCCTCCCACGCCACCAACCATTTTGCCGTTGCTATCTTTCTTTTTCTCGGTTGGGGGCGCTTATGGAAACGTTGGCGCTGGTTGTTGATTCTCTGGGCTGGAAGCATTGCCTTAGGGCAAGTTTACGTGGGAGTCCATTATCCACTGGACATCCTGGCGGGCAGTTTACTAGGTACTTCACTGGGCTTTCTAACGCACTCCTGGTACCGGCGACGATCATGGCAAGTGGGCGACTTTTACACAAAAAGGGTCCGGAAGTATAAATTCAAAGCCCCTAAAGTCCATAAAACCAATAGCAAAACTGTATCTTAGAGAACAGATATTCTCTGAATACCGCCAAATCTTACACCACAACCTAAGGCTGAACCTACCCCATATAACCTATTTTACTGATTGACAGCTATACTGACGCTGATGAGGTTTGGGAATCCAAATCTTCATCAAGTACAGTATATCCGCCTGCCAAAGTACCTAGTACGGCGGGCAGGTACTGACCGAAGCAGTGCGAACCTATCTTCGAACTCCTTCGCGTCATGTATA
>JBCBWU010000179.1:0-15503 GCA_039816955.1 Bacteroidota bacterium | reverse complement strand
GGAAAGTCTACAAAGCGATCGTGCCATGACCTTTGCTGGGCTACCACTGGAGGTACAGGAAGAAGAAAAAACCCTACGCGATGCCCTCACTGAACAGGAGCGTCTCCTGTATAGCGCCTACCAACAAGACCAGAAGATTGACAGCTTACAGAGTGTGGTATTTGAGTATGAGCAGACTTATTACCAATTCATCCAACAGCTAGAGCGCGACTACCCCGCCTATTACGAACTCAAATACAGCGCCGACCAACCACCGCAGGTGAGCGAGGTGCAACAAGAACTTGCTGGTGATCAAGCCCTATTAGAATACTTCATCGGACAGGATAGTATCTACACTTTCGTAATGGATGGCTCCAATCTGCAAGTATTCAGTCAAGCTAAACCAGCAGGCCTAGTTGATTCCATTGAGCTATTTCGCGAATTACTCACCAATGGAATTGAGGATGACTGTGAAACGACTTATATCCGCCTGGGCCGTTACTTCTATAACTTACTACTGGATACTCCATTGACTTCTTTAGGTGAACAAAAAGACCGATTGGTTATCATCCCCGATGGACTACTCAATTTTCTCTCCTTCGAGGCGCTCTTATACAAGGACATCACCGATGTCCGTAAATCCGAAGGCTTTGTACTCGAAAAGTATGCTTTGAGTTATGCCTACTCCAGTAAGCTGTTGCTAGAAAAGGATTTTTATCCACGCTCCGCCACCAAAGGATTTGCCGGTTTTGGCACAGAGTATGATGCTACTACACTAGAATACCTCAAAGACTTTGTCTACCACGAATGGAAAGAAGCTGATACGACCTGGACCTTACCCTGCGGCCAAACCGCAGACACTACTCGTTTTTGGGGACAACTTGCTTATTCCGATGATGAAGTCCGCGCTATTTCTGAGTTAACGCAAGGTGCCAGTTGGCTGAATGAAGCGGTTACTAAAGAAAATTTCCTGCAAAATGCCGAAGGCTACAACCTCTTGCACCTAGCCATGCACGGCACCTATGATCTGGATTTCCCGATGAACTCTTCGCTCATCTTCACTAAAGGGGATTCCTCGGACGTATTCTTGCGCGCTGCCGAAATCTACGGTATGGAACTCGACGGTGATATGGTCGTACTCAGCGCCTGCAATACCGCCTACGGCAAACTGCAAGCCGGGGAAGGGCCGATGACCCTAGCTCGTGCTTTTCACTATGCCGGTATCCCATCGGTAGTAGCCAGTTTATGGAGTATTCCCGATAACTCCACCTCGCGCATCATGAAATTGTTCTACGAGCAATTGGATCGCGGACTACCTAAAGATGAGGCACTCCAGCAAGCCAAACTCCAGTACCTGGCCAGCGATGACATCAGCAGTCCCGTCACCCGCCAACCGCTTCACTGGGCCTCCACCATTGTGATTGGCGAGATTGAACCCGTATCCATCTCGCCATCAAATCTCTGGTGGTGGGTCGGAGGAGCGGCTTTGGGATTGCTGCTTCTGGGCATGATTGCTAGAGGAAGGCGTGCGTGATTTTCAAAAATCAGCGCTAGAAAACGAGTTATTTAATTTTTTCGATGAGGGTGGTAGATGATCCACATGATTTGTCCACCTAACCCAGAGATTAACTCAGGCTAAACTAAGTATAGCTTATTTAAAATCAGGCTGTTATAAAGTAATACCAGTTTGTTTTTGTCCCCCTTAGAAATCTCGTTTTATTCATTTAATTTTTTCGATGACCTATTCAATATCCCACTCTTGCTAGTCTTCCCCCTTTTGCACCATCCCTCCCTACCAGTCTCAGGCATTCTAAAAATGTCCCTTATCTTTATTACAACCACCACCTTAAACAATGAGTCAACCAAGTATTACTATCCCCAGAACACAGTTCGATAATTTCCTAATTGGTTTAGGAATCCTTGGATTGTTGATTATGGGCCTCTTAATTGTAGTCTACCAACAGCAGTTACCAGATACTATTCCTACGCATTTCGACGCTACGGGCCAGCCTGATGCAACTGGTAACAAATCTAATATTTACTTTCTGGTGGGAATAGGCGCTTTCGTAGTAATTATGATCTACCTGATCAATCGAACACCGCATCTGGCTAACTATTCAGTGCCCATCACCAAGGAAAACGCTCCACGACAGTACCATAACTTCCAACAGATGAACCGAGCAGTAGCAGCTATCATAGCCTTATGCTTGGCCTTCATCCACTACGCCATCATTCAGATGTCGTTAGGACAACGAGATGGTCTGGGCCTCTGGTTTGTGTTGCTATTCCTCACCTTAATTTTTGGCACCATCGGCTATTTCCTTTATCGGGCTCATGCCATCAAATAAGGGCCATGAACATTAAGCAAGCGCTAATTCGCGAACACTCCAAGGCCACTACACATGCCATAACCCGATATATTGGTAGCCAACCAGAGCGTTTCGAGGAACTTATGGAACTGTACCTTGGGGACGATACCGTCTTGGCACAGCGGGCTGCTTGGGTCTTCTCGGGAGTGGGTGAAGTCTACCCGCATTTACTACTGCCTTTTCTGGACCAACTACTTGAGCAGCTAGAGAAAGCGCCACATCCAGCGCTGCAACGCAACTTCTTGAGAGTTGTGGCCGAGGGAGGAGTAGCACTTTCTGAAGATCAGGAAGGCCTCCTAGTCAACAGTTGTTTCGAACTAATGGCCAACCCTAAGATTCCGGTAGCCATTCGGGTACACGCCATGCAGTGCATTGCCAACCTGCTGGAACCATACCCTGAATTGGCAATTGAGTTAAAGCCTTTGATCGAAGATGGTTTAGAGGAAGGAAGTGCTGGCTTTAGAAGCCGTGGCAAGAAGATCCTAAAACAGATTCATCAGATTGAAAAACAACTCGAATAAGCCCCCTACCCTTTCTTTTTGGTCAGGACTGCGCGTTGCTGCACATTAATCCGATAGCCGTTTACCGGAGGTATCTCCTCCTCGCCCACGATAGTATCCCCCGTGGTACGAAGAGGTTCCAGCGGACCAGCAATGATCTCATAAATCAACTGCCCATCGCGTTCTTCTATGGTAGTCAGCAGTAAGTTACCCATTACTTCAAAGCGGCTGTATAGCTTACCGTTGATCAGGAAATCGTCCAGAAAAATACCATTGGCCTCATCGGTTTCGTAGTGGCCCTGAGCAGCATCTACTGCTTGCAAAAAGTAGGGACGCGTATTTTCGGGGGTATCTTCCCCGTAAACGATGGTAAATGTATGGCGATCATCCTCGGTGGGAATAATTCTTAGGATCATTGGCAGCCGCTGAAGTTCTCCGCCTCCATTACTGATAACCAGATCGCCTACCCATTCCCCTTCCCAATTAGCGGGGAAACGCTGTTCCAAATCCTGGGCACTTAATGGATTGAGGCAAATACCGAGAATGGAAAAAAGTAATAATAATCGCATTCCAAATGTTTAGTGATTCTTCAAGAATTGCTGGGGATTTCGAATACCCAGCTTTAGATTTTCGGCAATCTTGAGTGCCCTGGTAATTCGTGTCTCTTCTCGTTTCGCCGAAGCGACCATGTGTAAAATGCTACGTTGTTTACCGGGGCTCAGTTGAGTAAAAACTACCGCCGCTTCTTCATCAAAATCAAGGATTGCCTGCCATTCTTCGGGCACTGGATACCCAAACTCACTGGTATCTTCTCGTAACTCCACTTCCACCGGAGCCGCAGGATCTAAATCATACGCTGAGCGAATGCGCTTACTAATCATGAGGTAACGTTCACCTCCCTTCAGCGCATGCATACCGCAAGGCATCTCATATTCGCCGTTCAACGTACAAATGAAACGCTTAATCTTTGCTTCTTTAAATACTGCTACGACTTCATCCGGAATCGGTAAGATCATAGTATCACCAAACTCGTGCCAGATGCGTGGCATAGTTGAAAACACTTGGGTCACCGCCATATTCTAATCTAATTGCCCTGCCACTACACAGGTGTGTTTTTCAGTAATGGTATCCCCTTCGGGCGTGAAGATCTCCGCAACCAGAATGTAGATGCCAATTCGAGCACGCTCTTCATCATCCGTAGTGCCATCCCAAATGAAACTACCACTGCCCGCTAAGAGTTCAAGATCATCTAAGCGACGTACTTGTCGGCCTTGGGCATCAAAAATGAGCAGCTGTACCAAATAGCCAGCCTGATCCGTAGAATATTGTATTTCGAGTACATCCTGAAATCCATCCTGATCCGGTGAAAAAGTCTGTTCAGGCAGTACAAAGAAGTCTTCCGTTGGCGGAATAACCGTAGCTCGATCTTGACTATTTATTCCCGTCGGGGTACCAAAACCAACAGTCGAGGCCGCAGAATGCCAGTTGCCCTCATTTTGCGTGGGTGCATCGGCCCTTAGGCGTTCTAAGCTTACTCCGTTGCGGTCGCTCAACAAGCGAGAGTGCCAGTCTCGGGTATAGTCTAGTGCGTCCAGCACCTCTAGATTGGCATTGTATACCGTTATGTTCCCATCATCATCGCCCATAGAAGGCAAGGAATTCTCAATCAAAGCTGCCGGGTTGGGTACGGTATATTCCTGTAACACATTCAGAGGATCAGAAGTGAATACGACATAGCTGTCGGGCAATAGCACAAAATCATTTTCAACGATCGTTGCAACGGTACCGGAGGTAATGGCTTCATTACGCAATCGCAAGCCTTGCAAATTCAGTATCGCCGGACCGGGATTGTATAGTTCCAGATAATCGACCCCACCAACAAAAGGATTAAACAGCACCTCATTAATCACTAGTTCTCCGGGCTTGGGCGCAGCACTTAAGCCTACTAGCACGCTGGACGAGCTGGTATTCATATTTCCCACACAATCAGTAATACCGGCAGCTACCGTTAACTCGTATACCGTGTTTTCTGCGAGTTGATCTGCTAGCGCAATGCGTACGTTCTGTCGGTCTGGCTGCAAAGTCGCCGAACTAATATTCAGCGACGGACTAATAGAAAAACTGGCCGTAAGATCAAAGGTAGATTCGAGCACCTCATCAAACTGCACAAAGATCTGGGAAGCATTCGGCGCAAAAGCACGCAAAAGCTGTGGCGCATCCGATTCAATTGTCATTCCAATCACACTATTTTGCGTGCCCGGAGTACCACCAACCGTAGCGTCACTAGCCCGCCAATTTCCAGGACAATCGTTTGGCAAATCCAATTCGATCAGCTCCAGGGCATAGCCTCCGGCTGCTCGAAGTGGATCCTGGTACCAACTGATATCGTATACCAAAGCTGCTAATTCAGTCCCACTTGAAGTGGTCAAAATCAGGTCATCACCACCATTGGTCAGGGCCGGAAAGGACTCCAGGCTAGCAATTTCTCCAAAGGCTTCGAATTCGCCCACAGCGTCCACATCACAAAGGACAATGTAACTATCCGGCAACAATAAAGCATCATTAATTTCCCTTGGGCTACTGCCGGTGCTCAAACCTAATCCGCCCAAGCTTAGTACTTTGTTGCTATTGTTATACAGTTCCACGTACTCAAAATCTGGCAAACCCACCGGAGGGGTAGGATCTGGAAAAATCTCAGTAAAAATCAAATCACCAGGGGCTGGTTCTTCCGGCAGTAAATACTCAAAGCTTATACTTTGAGTAGGGTTAATATTGCCGGCTAAATCTTCTGCGTTGAGAATTGTCAGGGTGTAGGTGGTGAGGTTAGTTAGGCTTTCGCCAAACGTTAAACCTACCCGGCTCCGATCTCCATCTACGAAGATGGCATTGGTTGCTGCTCCTAGCCCATTGTCCAAACTGTAGTTTGCAGGATTACTGATACTGTTATCCGCCAAAGGTTCTGCAAACTGCACTATTACCTCGTCATCTCCTTCGGGGCTCACACTCTGCGCCACCGGTGGATCTTCATCCGTCACCACAGGATCAACCAAAACATCATCGAAGAAAAAGGCCATACTCCGCGTACTGGAATACCGACAGGCAAAACCAAAGTACAATCCACTGGTGTAGGTAGCATCTATGGCGGTTCCTTCCTCATCGTAGTCTTCTCCTCCAGTATAGTCCGCCTCTAAGGTCCATTCACCAGCGGTAGTACGAGTAACAAGTACACCTACCGTAACGGGATCAGAAGCCGCTGCTCCTACTGTACCAGAAATGAGCACTGTACTGCTGCTACCATCTTGTCGATGCAACTCCAAGGCATCATCTCCGCCAGAAATTCCGCCCACTTTCAAAAAATAGCCATTCCAACTACCACCAGGACTTGGTACCTGATCAGCAGCTAAATAGACCGTAGCAAAATTGCTACTGGAGGGCGAGAAATCGCAACGTACTTGCAGCGACCAAGTCGTCTCTTCCGCGGTACTTGTTGGAGCTAAAGCATAGAGGACGCTGGTGTTGCTACCCCCCGGATTAAGATCATTAAGTTGCAGTTGCTCATTGAGCACCGCAAAGCGATCCACATCACCTAGCCACACATCTGACAAGGTACCGGAGGAAAAGTCATCGCTAAATTGTGCGTACACAGGTAAGATCAGGACCTGTAAAACAAGCGAAAAAAGAAGGCGTTTCATGTTTCAAAAGTAGCGAAAAAGCAGGATTGCCTTTATCTTTGCATCTTATTTTTCTGTTAAGTAGGAAGCACCCTGACAACAGGGTTGTTTATCCTCAAAAAAACCAAACATGAAAGTAGCAGTCGTTGGCGTAACTGGCCTGGTAGGCACCGTGATGTGCCGCGTTTTGGAGGAACGCAATTTCCCCGTCACTAAATTTATTCCTGTCGCTTCGGCCCGTTCTGTAGGTAAGCAAGTGACCTTCCGTGGTGGTAAGCACACCGTTATTGGTATGGAGGACGCAATTGCTGCTCGTCCGGATGTAGCGATCTTCTCTGCAGGTGGTAGTACCAGCCAAGCTTGGGCGCCTAAATTTGCTGAAGTTGGTACCGTAGTAATTGATAATTCCTCTGCCTGGAGGATGGACCCTAGCAAAAAGCTAGTGGTACCGGAGGTCAATGCGGATGTTCTCACTCCGGAAGATAAGATCATCGCCAACCCCAATTGTTCTACCATCCAAATGGTAGTAGCGCTCACGGGTATGCATAAACGCTACGGCATCCGCCGCCTGGTGATTTCTACGTATCAGTCCTTCACCGGTACTGGTGTCAAAGCAGTAGAACAGTACGAAAGCGAACGCGGCGGCAAAGAGCTAGAGGCTGCAGAAATGGCTTACCCCTACCCTATCTTCGAGAATTGCCTCCCCCACTGCGACATCTTCCTGGATAACGATTACACCAAGGAAGAAATGAAGCTGGTACACGAAACCCGCAAAATTTTAGGTGATGACAAGATTGGCATCACTGCCACTGCTGTGCGTGTACCCGTACACGGCGGTCACTCAGAAGCTGTAAATGTAGAACTGAACCAAGCTTTCGAAATAGAGGATATTCGTAGCCTGCTGGCGGAAACACCTGGTGTAGTCATTGAAGATGACCTGGCCAACAACCGCTACCCCATGCCACTGTTCGCCAAAAACAAAGACGAAGTTTTCGTCGGCCGTATCCGTCGCGATGATTCTATCGAAAACGGTCTTAACCTGTGGATTGTAGCTGATAACCTGCGCAAGGGTGCTGCTACTAATGCCGTACAAATTGCGGAGTATATGATGGAGAAGCAGTTGTTGCCTGCTCCAGTAGCTACCTCAGAGGCCTAGCAAAAAGAATGGTGGTACAGAGACATTGCTACAACTCTGTACCGCCCTTTTTGATTTTCTACTCTTGTTTCGCCTTAGCATTGTAGTAATCTCCTAAGACAAAAAAAGCCTTCTTCTTTTTCCCGTCGTCCGAAATCAATCCCTTTCGGTTCCACCCATCCTGAATCACGGGTAAGACTCTTCTAGGGGAACGAAAATCAACCAATATCCACGGGGATACACCTTGAAGTTGATCAATTCGATCAATCATACTCAAGGTTTCTTCGTAAAGGTAAGCTTGATATTCTTCCGTCCATCGGGCAGTTTTACTCCCGTGGAGTCCTTGTTTAGCGCCCGCTCCAAACTCAGAAATAACAACCGGCTTATCCTGGTCAATCTTCCAGCTGATGGTCTGGCATTTTTCGGGTAGTCCATCGTACCACCCGATGTACTGATTAAAGCTTAAAATATCTACCACCTCTGCAAATGGGTCGCTGATCGTTCTGACAGCTGGATTCCCCTCATAGTCCTTTTGCTCCAAGGCGGCACTAATTAAGCGCGTAGCATCTTTGGAACGAGCAAAAGCAGCTAGCTTGTTCAAAAATACGTTTCTGGCGGCTACATTGGGCGTTTCATTGGCCATAGACCAGATGACAACGCTAGCCCGATTCTTATCCCGGGCGATAAGCTCTGACAACTGGTTTGCTGCGTTCTGATAAGTTGCCGGATTTTCCCAGTCAATCGTCCAATAAACAGGATTCTCCTCCCAAACTAGAATGCCCATCTCATCCGCTAGGCGTACCATATGTTCGTTGTGTGGATAGTGCGCAAGACGAACATAGTTGCAACCTAATTCCTGCGCCCACTCTAACAACTGACGAGCATCTTCCTTCGAGTATCCCCGGCCGTCTCTTAGTGGACTTTCTTCGTGAATAGAAATACCACGGAGAAAAACAGATCGACCATTAAGGAGGATTTGTGTCCCTTCCGTTTTGATGCTACGGAAACCAACTTGGTCGTGTACGCGCTCCTCGCCAATTTCAACTGCGAGGTCGTATAAATGAGGGACTTCTAACGACCAATACTTAATATTATTGGCAACAATTTCAACAGAAGCATAGCCCTCTTCATTCGCCCTCACCGGTAAACTCACCCCCAATTCGGGTATTGTGATTCGCACATCTCGTTGAGCACGATTTGCCCCATTGAGCTGTACATACCCTTCGATCTTCTTCGAATCCTCTGGACTTAATTGAAAAAAGTAATCTTGGACGAAAGTGGCTGGTGTTTCAACTAATCGTACCTCTCTAGTGAGTCCACCATAATTCCACCAATCGGTATTTAAGGTGGGCACTCCTTCTCTCAGTCGCTTATTATCCAGCTTAACGATTAGAAAATTGTCCTTCTCCTGGAGTAAGTGAGTGATCTCGAAGTTGAAAGGCGTAAAGCCGCCAAGGTGTTGTCCTAGTTTCTTACCATTGAAGTAGACTTCCGCCTTGTAATTGGCTGCTTCGAAATAAACGAATAGACGATTCGATGAATCCGCTAGCGAATAGTCAAAAGCTCGCTTGTACCAGATGGTACCTTCATAATACAGCAACTCTTTTCGCTGGCTATTCCAATCACCCGGCACCTTTAGCCGATCCATTCCCGCAAAACTGTATTCTATAAGATCGGTAGCGTCTTTTGGTTTCGAATCCAGAAAGAAAGCGCTGGCCCAAGGAGTTTCCTGCTGATCAAAGGGCTCGTAGCGATAGTTATAATAACCGTTTTCGTAGGGATCAATGATGTAGCTCCACTCACCGTTTAAGTCTACCGTGGTGCGGTTGTATACATTTTGGATGAGTGCTTCACCTTGCGCTTTTAGTAAAGCAGCACCGCAACAAATTAGGATAAACAAGATTAAGGCTCTCTTCATGTTTCTCAATTTAGACGGTCTATATGCAAAAGCACGGAGATCAAGAGCTAGTCGTTGCCTTTAAGTTAAAAGAATACTTGAAACTGTTAGCCTTTCCTTAAATACCCAACCATCTAGCGCTCCATTAGGCTCTTGCCCAATGAACCCAAAATACCAAACAATGAAAAAGTTTTTGTTTTTCGCCTTTCTGGCTTTCATAATGAGCAGTTGCACAAAATCTGATGATATTGATCCCAACTGCGTGGAAGATCTTAACCCCAATTGTATCTGCATCGAAATCTATGACCCCGTTTGTGGCTGTAACGAAGTGACATACGGTAATTCTTGCCACGCAGAGTGCGCGGGAATTTTGAATTACACGCCTGGTCCGTGTCAATAGTGGGATAAACACAAAGTCGTCTAGCGGGCAATGACTCCCCGCTAGACGACCTTTATGTAAGAGCATATTTCTACTAAGATCTCTGATCTTTCAGCACCGCCTCACAAATATCCCGCACCAAGCCGGGCCCAGCATATACCATACCAGAGTATACTTGTACCAAACAAGCCCCGGCTTTTAGCTTTTCCACTGCGTCTTGGCCATTCCGGATGCCCCCTACCCCAACGATAGGTATTTGGCCATTTGACTTCTCCGCCAAATATCGGATCACTTCCGTAGCACGCTCCCGTACTGGCACACCACTCAACCCACCATTACCAATCTCCTCGATGCGCGCCTGGCTAGTCGTCAGGCCATCACGGCTGATGGTGGTATTGGTGGCAATAAGGCCAGCCAACTGGGTCTGTTGGGTAATCTCTACGATATCATCTAATTGACCATCCGTCAAGTCCGGGGCGATCTTAAGCAGGATCGGCTTGGGCTTGGCGTGCGTTTGATTGCGCTCCTGCAGGGTAGTCAGCAAGGCAGTGAGCGGCTCCTTTTCCTGCAAGTCTCGTAGATTAGGCGTATTGGGGCTACTGACGTTCACCACAAAGTAATCTACGTAATCAAAGAGCTTATCAAAGCAAATAAGGTAGTCATCTATGGCGCGCTCGTTCGGGGTATCCTTGTTCTTACCAATGTTACCACCAATGATCAGATTGGCAGGTTTTCCGGCCTTGAGCCGTTCCACCATGGCGTCTACCCCCTCATTGTTAAAGCCCATCCGATTGATCAGGCCCTGATCCTTCGGTAAGCGAAACAAACGCGGCTGCGGATTACCCACTTGGGGGCGCGGCGTAACGGTCCCAATTTCAATAAAGCCAAAACCCAGGTTTGACATCGGGCGATAGTATCGACCATCTTTGTCAAAACCAGCGGCTAGTCCTACAGGATTGGGAAAGTCTAAACCAAAGCACTGCCTACGCAGTGCCGCATCTCTTTTCTCGTATAAGGCACGAAAAGCGATACGTGCCCCCGGCAGACTAGAGGCAAACTCCAGTAGCTTCACCGTCAGGTGGTGGGCTCGCTCTGGAGAGAAACTGAATAAAACTGGCTTGAGTAGGTGATATAACATAGTCGTAATCAAGATGAGGATGAGACATAAAAAAAGCTAGACGAGTGTTGCCACTGTCTAGCCATAATCATAATCCCAAAAACTATTCTTTACGGCAATAATGTGCCGAAATCATATTCTATTTATTTGCTGGCTTACTCACATTAGGAGAACTATTGCTTTCATGCCTGCCCAAATTTAGCAATAATTTAAAATACCAGCCCATTATACACTAAAAAAAATCGTAATAGCTTCCACTTATGTCATTACGACGCCTCTTCCTGTGCTCTAACCAGCAGCTGGAACCCGTTTCCGTGTATATTGACGATCTCGATATTTTCGTCGAGCTTCAGGTATTTACGCAGTTTTGTAACGAAAACATCCATACTACGTGCGGTGAAGTAAGTATCCTCTCCCCAAATCTTGGTTAGGGCTTCACTTCGGGGTAGGATATCATTCAAATACATAGCAAACATCCGCAGTAGTTGTGCCTCTTTTGGAGACAGCTTATCTTTTACTTCCTCACTAGTACCCGCATCAAAAGTTAGGATGCGAAGCGGGAAGTTAAAGTGGTAACGACCAATGATAAACTCTTTAACGTCCTCACGTGGATCCGCCTGTTGTTGGCTACGCTTCAGGATAGCTTGGATACGTAGGAGTAATTCTTCGGAGTTGAAAGGCTTAGTGATGTAATCATCCGCTCCAATTTTGAAGCCCTTTAGTACATCATCTTTTATGCCACGAGCCGTCAGAAATATGATCGGCATAGTGGTATCCTTTTCACGGATCTCACCGGCCAGTGTGAAACCATCCTTTTTCGGCATCATCACATCGAATATGCACAGATCATATTCGCCACGTTCGTAACATTCCAAACCCTGCTCCCCATCGGTAGCCAGAGTAACCTCATACTCATTCATTTCTAAATAAGAACGTAATACGTCGCCGAAATTCTGATCATCTTCTACCAGGAGAATCTTATGTGCCATATGAATAATGGATGTTTGCAAAAACCATGAGAATTGGTGAACAGCTATTGCTTCACCGTTCTAAAACATAATCAAAATCAATGCAGCTTAGTTCAACATTGTTTTGTCAGCTGCTTGCTGGCGCGGAAAGAAAAGTAGGAACTCACTGCCCTTTCCTAGCTCACTTTTGACTTCTACGGTACCGCGGTGTGCATCGACAATAGCTTTGACGTAGCTAAGACCCAAACCAAAACCCTTGACATCGTGCAAGTCGCCAGTGTGGACACGGTAGAATTTATCAAAAATATGCTTGCGGGCTTCTTTACTCATTCCCATGCCCTCATCTCGCACCGCAATTCGTATACCATCTACCTGATCCGTTGCCGTCACAGTGATATTCGGTGCCTCTGGCGAGTACTTATTGGCATTGTCGAGCAAGTTGTTGATGACGTTCGAGATATGAGTCAAATCTCCAGCAATCATCGGATTTTTCGCCTTTAACACCGCCTTTGCAGTACCCTGGCGTGGCTCCACCTGTAAGCTGATATTTTCTACCGCCCGGGAGATTACTTCGTGCACATCGACTTCCGTCAAACGGAGCTTAGAATCACCCCGGTCGATTTGAGCCATCTGCAGAACTTTCTCCACCTGACTATTCATACGTTTATTTTCCTGTTTTATTATGTTGGCGAAGCGGAGAACCTTAGATACTTCACCCGAAATTTTGGGGTTACTAATACTATCCGCTGCTAATGAGATGGTTGCGATCGGTGTCTTAAATTCGTGCGTCATGTTGTTGATGAAGTCCGTTTTCATCTCCGAAATGCGCTTCTGCTGGAAAATCACCCAGACGGTATAGCCAAAACAGGCTAATATCAAGGCTGCGAATAAGAAAGTACCAATAAAACTAGGCAGCAAGGCACTCCATAAAACCGTCGCTTTTTCAGGAAAAAACACCTTGAGTTGCCCAGCGGCCTGGCCATCCTCATCCTCAAAGAGCGTAACGCCGTATGGTGTCTTCTGCAGTGTCGGATAGCCCGCAATTACTTTTTGCCCAGGCAATAAATCATCCGCTACATAATAACCATCGTGAATTACAAATGCGCCACGATCTTCACTGTACACCCCAAACTCATAAGGTGTTTTGATAGCGTGATTATCCATCTCCTGCTCTAGTACCTGCGCCAGGCGCTGAGCATCGATACGCTCTTCAACCGGGCTGTGGACATTTACAAAATCATAAGTGATATTTTGTACATCCGTTTGCTGAAAACCGTAGCCTAAGCGGTGACGGCGGCGACAATCTTCACAAAGACCTTCACCACTGTTGGCAATGAGCTGAGCCAACAATTGATCACTCAGGATATCACGAGAAGAAATATTGGTAGGAATAGACATTCCACCATTGTCCGCACTTACGGGATTACCACGAATGCCCTCCAGTTGTAGATATTCGGCAGAATAACCATTGGCAACCACCAGCAAATCATCGGCCATGGAGGCGGTCTCTATTCGGGTGGCAACTACGCTCAGTGCATTTTGAATATTCTTATCAAAAGCATCTTCGTTAGCCCGAATAGATCTCATAGTGAGATTGGTCTGCAAGGCTACCACACCAATTACAGCCGCACTCATTACACCAATGATTAACCAGATTATTTGCTTATTCATATTGGGTTTATAACGCTGACAATCTCAACAAAGTTAAGCGAAACCCAGAGCCTTAGCGGGACTTTAACGGATATTTAAGATGCACGACAGAGGCCGTGCGACAAAAATGAAAAGATTTGCGCGCTTTTTGGAGAGGTCAAGAGTGGGAGTAAAGGGAAAGAGAAGTTCTCGGAGAACTTTGCAGCTCTCCGAGAACTAGGCAGAATTAGCGAGCCTTAGTTCAACTGGAAGCGGACCACTACCCCTCCCGAAGCATCGGTACGCGGGAAGCCCGTTGAAACCCTTGGCGTAGTGCGACGATAGTCGACAAAAAGACGCAAGGAAAGGTTCCGGTTCAATTGATACTCTGCTGAGGGCGATAGACTTATTGTAATAGCACCTCGTGTAGGCTCAAATATTTCTTGGTCTAACTTCTGCGCTAGCGTAATATCGTTGCGGTAGCTAAAATTAAACTGGATATCCAAGTCCTGCGTATTCAGTCGACCACCACTCCGGTTCTGTCCACGGCGGTTTCCACGCTGAGGCGTATTTGGATCTTCGGGCTCTTCTTCATCCCTGTCTCGACGGCCACGGTTATTCTTCTTCCCCGTCAGGAAACCAATATTTACTCCTTGCATCACGTAACCAAAACCAGTAGTAATTTCCGAAGCGCGTGTCTCGCTCAGCAACTTACTAGTCACACTTAGTGCCAGGGAGCGGGACTGCTTATAGTCGAAGTTGAAGGACATACCATTCTGCGTCTGCATATCAATGGCAAACAGCGGCGCAAAGTTTTCCTGGATAACAACATCCGGGATCTCAATGCGTGGAAAGAAGTTGAAGAACACCGTATCTTGTCCAGCTGCGACTGGATCGTCACGAGTAGCCAGATAATCTAAACTCGTCCGGTAGTTATTAATCGTGAAGGTAGATTTATAGCCGTGCGAAATATTGAAGCTGGAGAAAATTTCCCGGAAGGGCTTTAGCTTCGATAGGCCATTATAAGTTAAACGCCAATTCGGTTTCCAAGGCGTATCAAATGGGTTCAGACTGACCTCCTCCGGACTAACACCAGAATAGGCAGCAATAAAGGCGGGGATCAGTACATCTTGCTGGTTACGACCAAAACCATTCGTGTAACCCTCAGCAGCCTGCTCCGGATCTTCGTGCAGCCCCGTTCCCAAACGCTTAGAAATGGTCAGACGATTATCCTGGAACGTACCAAACAACTCCAAAATCTCATCATTACTTCCCTGAAACAGCGTACTCAGTGCATTGTAAGAGACTGTCAGTTGACCTCCATAAGTGGGTATGCGGTGCTCAAAGCCACCATTATTCTCCTTATCGAATATCTTGAAGCTTTCGGTGTAGTTCTCCGTAAATCTGCGGCTACCTTCAAGTTCCACTCTGAAATCCTGGAACGGCTCTAAAGTGATGCGTCCTTCGTAGTTCTGGCTGAACTCCTGCACCACATCCTGGTTCATAAATACGTTCTCAGTAATCCATTCCCGGTTATTGTAGAGCCAGTCATCCGCCGTTGGGTTACCGGCATTAGCCGCTGCTCGATCCGCATCAGATAAGCCCCTAATCTTAGGCTGCAAACCAGCTACAAAGCCCCAACCAGGAGCCTCAAACCCAGAGGAGAGCCCCAAAAGTTCCGTTTGCGGCATAAAGCCTGGAACCACTGTCCGCATATTTTCCGAGTAGGTAAATCGACCTTTCCGAATCAATAACAGGGGTCGGACAATCGCACGTAAGGCTGGATTTACATCACTGCTACGCGTAGCCCGAGTATTCCGTGGGCTGACTTCTTCTCCATCTTTATTACCTCGATTATT
>JBCBWU010000178.1:0-15664 GCA_039816955.1 Bacteroidota bacterium | reverse complement strand
GACTGGTTTAGAGACCAGCACGGTCGTCGCCCCAGTGTTAATCCAAAATCGCCGGATATTCGCTTTCATTTGCACATTGATAGCCGGCACCAAGCCAGTTTTCTACTGGACAGTTCTGGAGATGGTCTACACAGGCGTGGATACCGAACCACAGGCGGAGCGGCTCCTTTAAACGAAGTACTAGCTGCAGGAATGATTCGTTTAGCTGGCTGGAAAGGTGACCAACCTTTCGTCGATATGCTCTGTGGATCGGGCACTCTGCTGATTGAGGCGGCGATGATCGCCGGGAATATCCCACCAGGGCTCCTGCGTTCTTTTGCTTTTCAGAATTGGCAAAACTTCGATGCTGATTTATGGCAAGATATCAAGAGCGAAGCACGCCAAAGTAAACGTCCTCCTCAGCAACCCATCATTGGTGTAGATAATCACTTTAAGGCTATCCGGATTGCCGAAAACAACATTGCCACGGCCAAGCTGCAGTCCTACATTCGCGTCAAGCGATCTACCTTCCAACAGTTCCTACCACCCGAAGGTCCGGGTACATTGATTAGTAACCCTCCTTACGATTTACGCCTAGAGACTCGTGATATCAATGGCCTGTATAGAGAGATCGGAGATCGACTGAAGAAAGAGTTTCCGGGCTATCAAGCTTGGCTCATGTCCGGCAATTTAGAAGCCTTGAAAAATGTCGGACTGCGACCTTCCCGCCGAATTCATTTGCTTAATGGTCAGATTGCCTGTAAATTTCACAAATATGAGTTGTATTCGGGCAGCAAGAAGAAGGGAAAAGAGGGTGATGAGCAACAGGCCGGCAAACGCCCGCGCATAGGAAAATAAGATAAATTGCAGAATGGTGTATAGTAGCTTTTTGACAAATAAACTGTTTTTGACTATTGGCATTTTTGTGCTTAGCCAAAGCTGTCTTTTAGCACAAGAGCAATGCAGTGCACCTGCTCATCAGCTCCAGCTTTCACACCTTACTACAAGTACGAACGCCTACTTTTCCTTCGCCCAAGGGCTTAACAACTGGAAACTAGCCCTTCCACTTATTACGCACGCTTCTTCAGAGGTGGCTCCGCCCTCACTTTTTAGCAATTTTCAATCCACCCAAAGTACACTCCCAGCCTACAACGTTGACCACCTGGCCTTCTTTTGCCGGTTGGAAGTACACCTAGAGAAAGCCACAAAAATACCGGTACGCTTTCGCTTGGGTGATGTGCAACAGGTTGATTATCTAGAGGGCAAATTCACGGGCTGGCGCTACGGCTACTAGAAAGCATCACCATAGCTATCGTAAAATAAGTGCATAAGCGTTTTGCCGAAAGGCCTCCCGCGGTTATCTTGCTTGTCAATCCCCTACCCTAACCGGAAAACAAGCGAAATATCCCTCCATGCCAGTTACTAGATTCAAGAAACTCCTCGTCGCCAACCGTGGCGAAATTGCTATTCGGGTCTTACGCGCCGCTTCAGAGTTACAACTGCGTACGGTTGCTCTTTACACCTACGAAGACCGCTACAGTTTACACCGTTACAAGGCCGACGAAGCCTATCAGATTGGCCCTGATAACGAGCCACTCAAGCCGTATTTGGACATAGAGGCAATCATCAAATTGGCTAAAGCCAAAAATGTTGACGCCATCCACCCCGGCTACGGTTTCCTGAGTGAAAATGTCACTTTCGCACGGCGCTGCCGGGAGGAGGGCATTGCTTTTGTAGGGCCCGCCCCGGAGGTTATGGAGCGACTGGGAGATAAGGTAGCCGCTAAAATACTGGCCAGGAAGGTAGACGTCCCGCTGATCGAAGATTCGCAGCAAGACCTCACCAGCGCCGAGATTGCATTAGCGGAAGCCCAGCGGATTGGTTACCCTGTTATTATCAAAGCTGCGTCCGGTGGCGGCGGCCGCGGTATGCGGGTGGTTCGTAGTGACGAAGACTTACTGAGAGAGTACCCTGAGGCTAAAGGAGAGGCACAAACTGCCTTTGGTGATGGTACCGTATTCCTGGAGAAATTCATTGAGGAACCTAAGCACATTGAAGTTCAGGTCTTAGGCGACCACCACGGTAATATTGTACACCTCTTTGAGCGTGACTGTTCCGTTCAACGCCGCTTTCAGAAGGTAGTAGAGGTAGCACCGAGTATAAACTTGGCACAAGACACGCGCGATCAGCTCTACGAGTACGCAGTACGCTTGGCGAAAGAGGTAGACTACAGCTGTGCGGGTACTGTGGAGTTTTTAGTAGATCGAGCGGAGAATGTATATTTCATCGAAGTAAATCCGCGGATTCAGGTAGAGCATACCATCACGGAGGAAGTGACAGGAATTGATTTAGTGCGATCACAAATCCTGATCACCATGGGATATCCCTTATCGCACAAAACTATTTACATCCGCAGCCAGGAAGACGTACAACTGAATGGATATGCCATTCAATGCCGGGTTACCACCGAAGATCCACAGAATAGCTTTAAGCCAGATTACGGCACCTTAATTGCGTACCGTTCCGCCTCTGGTATGGGTATCCGCTTGGATGCTGGTAGTGCCTTCGCCGGCGCAAAGATCAGCCCTTACTTTGACTCTATGCTGGTTAAGGTCACCGCTTGGGGTCGAACTTTACAAGGAGCGAGTGAGCGGCTGCATCGCGCTTTGCGGGAGTTTCGGATACGAGGTGTAAAGACCAATATTGGCTTTTTGCTCAACTTGTTGCAAAATCCCACCTTCAAGCAAGGCGCTGCAACAGTACAGTTCATTCAGCAACATCCTGAATTACTGACTTCGCCGAACTGGAAAGACCGTGGCACCAAGCTAATCAGCTACCTGGCAGATGTAAACATCAACGGTAATTCGGACGTCAAGAGTTATGATCCGCAGAAGACCTTTCTACCGGCCTTAATCCCTTCTGTTGATGCTAGTAAGCCTTACCCTAAAGGTAGTAAAAACCGGCTCAGCGAACTTGGAAGAGAAAAGTTTCTAGCAGAACTCAAAGCAAGTACAGCCATTCAGTATACGGATACCACCTTACGAGACGGCCATCAGAGTCTACTCGCCACCCGTATGCGCACCTTTGATATGGACAAAGTTGCGGAGCAGTTTGCCCGCCAGCACGGTGGTAATCTCTTTAGCATGGAGGTCTGGGGTGGTGCCACTTTCGATGTGGCGATGCGTTTTTTGAAAGAAGATCCCTGGAAACGCTTGGCCCAACTGCGTCAGGCGATGCCCAACGTACTCCTTCAAATGCTGCTCCGTGGATCGAACGCGGTGGGCTACGCGGCCTATCCGGATAATCTAGTAGTAAAGTTTATTGAACAAGCCGCCGAAACCGGTATTGATGTTTTCCGAATTTTTGATTCCCTAAACTGGATCGAAAACATGAAGGTAAGTATCAAGGCCGTACGGGAAGAGACCGATTCCTTGGCGGAAGCTTGCCTCTGTTATTCAGGAGACATCACTGATCCTACGAAGACCAAGTTTACCCTAGACTACTACCTAGATTTAGCAAAGCGCCTGGAAGATGCCGGCGCGCATATCATTGCCATCAAGGACATGGCGGGGCTACTCAAGCCACTAGCCGCCGAGCTATTGGTTGCAAAACTGAAAGAAACAGTAGATACGCCCATTCACCTACATACTCACAACACCAGCGGCATCCAGTCGGCTACTTACCTCAGAGCCATTGATGCTGGTGTAGATGTGGTGGATGTAGCTTTGAGCGCACTATCTGGACTCACCTCACAGCCCAGCTTCAACTCCATAGCGGCCATGATGCAAGGTCACAAGAGAGAAAAGGAGATTAACCTACCTTCTCTAAATGAGTTCAGCAGCTATTGGGAGACAGTCCGCAGTTACTACTATCCATTTGAAACGGAGCTTCGCGCTGGCACGGCTAGTGTATACGAACATGAGATTCCGGGCGGTCAATACTCCAACCTTCGCCCACAGGCCAGGGGGCTTGGACTAGAAGAACAATTTGAGACCATCAAGGCCAACTACAAAGCGGCTAACGAACTCTTCGGCGGTTTAATTAAGGTGACTCCTTCCTCCAAAGTAGTTGGAGATATGGCCATGTTTATGACAAGTAATGGCCTGAGCAAAGAGGATGTACTGAAGAAAGGCCACCAACTGGCTTTCCCGGACAGTGTAAAAGCACTCATGCGGGGTGATCTAGGGCAGATCGAAGGTGGATTTCCGAAGGAGATTCAGGAACTTGTACTGAAGGGCGAGCAACCCTATACTGATCGGCCCAATGCGCACTTGGCCCCCATCAATTTCGATAAAGAACTGGCCACTTTTCAGGAAGAGTTTGGCGCAGATTTGGGAATGCGCGACCTACTGGCTTACCTTCTATATCCCAAAGTATATCGCGAATACCATACCTTCCGCGAACAATACGGGGAGGTGAGCAATCTACCCACACCAGCCTTTTTCTATGGCTTGAAGCCCAATGAAGAAATTATGGTTGAAATTGGTGCCGGTAAAAACATCCTCATCAAATACCTCAACAGCACCGCTGCTGACGAGCAAGGTAATCGCCTGGTGTTCTTTACGTTGAATGGGCAAACCCGTTCGGTGCAAGTCCGCGATCTGAACGAAAAGGTAGAGAGTGTTTTACACCGAAAGGCCAGTGGAGACAAGGAAATTGGCGTACCGCTGCAGGGTAATCTGAGCAAAATCCTGGTGGAAGAAGGCCAAGAGATTGAGATCAACACCCCATTGTTTGTCATTGAGGCGATGAAGATGGAAAGCACCATAACCGCCCCAGTGGCAGGAGTCGTCAAAAAGATCCACCTCAAGGAGAAAACACTGGTAGAGCAGGATGATTTAGTGGTAGAGCTTGCCTAGACCTGGCAGAATTGATATTTTCACAGTCGTAAAAACGCGCTGTAGGTAGGGCTTTCTCTGCGGAGGATTTCACCCTCCTACTGTCGGTCTAACTTTATTTATTGAATCATATCGACCACCAATGCTTAACTATCGGCTCCTTCTGATCTTTACCATTTTTCTGTCTATCACAAATTTCTCTTACGCCCAAATCTACGAAATGGGTGAAGTAGCTGAAATCAGCGATTGCAATGGCATCTTTGTTGACCCAGGTGGTTTTGGTGGCGACTATCCCGCGGCGGTGAATTTTGAAACCTTGATTTGCAGTGAAAATACTACACCCGGTCTCACCCACATACGACTAGATTTCACTGAACTTGAGTTAATGATTGGCGATACCATTCGCTTTTTTGACGGTGTCAATAGTTTAGCACCAGCGATAGTCCTACCAGTAGATATGCACGCCCCTACTCCTTTTTCGATTCAGGCCAGTGCGCTTAATGTCTCGGGCTGTGTCTTCATGCAGTTCCAAAGTGACGATGCCGGTCAGGCTTCCGGTTGGCGCAGTAATATCAATTGTCAACAACCCTGCCAACGCATTGATAGTGACATTACCAATGCGCAGAACCCTGATGAGGGTGACAACGTGTATTATTATTGCCCGGGAGATACGGCTCGTTTTACAGCTGACATTCTCTTTCCGGAAAACGATTTTGCCTACTCCCAATCCGTTGAAAGCTCGTCGTTTGAGTGGTTTATTAACGGGCAGGAAAGCTCCTACACTGACCAGGAATTGGCCTTGCCGATCAATGCTTCAGGCATTTACAACCTCAGCGTGCGGGTTTACGATATTATGGGCTGTAGAAATTCAGTCGTAGGAGAAGAGATTGTAATCGCCGGCGTGGCCCCGGAACTCACTATCGACGAAAGCCTCAATGAACCGGTTTGTCCTGGCGATATCATCGAACTCTTCACCTATTTTGACCTCAACAGCCCGCTTACTGGGGTTGGCGTGAGTTTAACAGATATCACCTCTGATGTACTCCGCAGTGAACTCACACTCGATCCTCCACTGCTCTTACCGGATGGCACCGGTGGTTTTTACCAATCATCAATCAATATCCTAAATTCTCCTCCTGGTGCCACCGTCACTAACGAACTAAAGCTGGATAGTGTCTGGTTTGAATTAGAGCATTCCTACGGAGGTGACCTGGATATTGAGATTATCTGTCCAAACGGACAAAGGGCATTTATCATCGATTTTCCAACCACTATTGGCACCACCAACTTCGGCGAGCCTTACGCGACGGGACCTGTAGATCAAGAATCGTTCGACCTTACCCCAGGTCTACCTTACCGCTACAATGTTGTAGATGAGGGTCCTTTAACTTTTGAAGAATTCTCAGAAATTGCCCCTACCTACGCCTACACCACGGTACCTAGTACGACCACAGGCAACACATTCACCTACTCTGACACTTACTTTCCTGAGGACACTTATCGAAGTGAAGAGTCGTTTAATAGCTTCAACGGCTGCCCCATTCAAGGAGAGTGGACCATCAGAATTCAGGATAACCTGGGGCTTGATAACGGATCCGTCTTTGCCTGGGGGCTGGCCTTTACCGGAGCAATGGATTCACTGATTGAAAATACCGTTAGCTGGGAATGGGAAGCTAACCCTAGCATCACTGAATTTGGAGAAAACAGTATTGAAGTACTTGTTTCTGCCGATGAGCCGATCTTAAGCTTTAGCGCCAGTGATAACTACGGTTGTACCTCAGAGATTGATTATGCAATCAATATCCTCCCGGAGTCTGATTTGCAGTGCCAAGGCTTTGCTCCTGTGGAGCCCGAACTAGAAGTGAACCCCTTCCCGTGGCCAAACCCGTTCACAAATGATCTTCGACTCAACCTTAGAGATAGTGGTCCTGCTCAACTGCAAGTGCTAAATATCAATGGACAATTGATATATGAGGCCATTACAGAAGGTTATCACGAAATCAATACTAGCGCCTGGCCGGCGGGTGTATACTGGTTAAGAGTGGTTCAAATAGACGGGAATCAGATATATACTAAGCGGGTCATCAAGCAGTAATTCGGCTCAGGCAAAATTTATTGCTTCCCACAAGTTAACCTCTTGCTGAAAGCAGGTATTAATGAACAAATTTGGAATTACGGATTCAGCTTCGAATACCGTAATTTTGATCATGGCCGCACTGCTTGGCAGGTAGGTGCATGTATATAGCTATCACGTAATCAGTGGTTTAGTCCAATCCTGTTCACTATTACTGCAAAACACCACATCCATGAATTGGGTACCCCGTTTTTTGATTTGCTTACTCCTGAGTATTCCCTTCACCAGCACCGCCGCCGATTATTTCTGGATTGGTGGCAGTGGTGATTGGTCAGATATCAGCCATTGGGCCACAACTTCTGGCGGCGCAATCACGCACAGCCAGGCCCCCACTGCGGATGACGACGTATACTTTGACGGTAACTCTTTCACCGCTCCCGGCCAGACCGTGACCATGAATACGGATATTATTTTCTGTCGTAGTATGAACTGGATGGCCGCTACTAACAACCCTACTTTCGTTGGAGGCGCTAATGTGACCCTGAACGTATTTGGATCATTGGACATGATCGCGAATATGACGTTTAATTTCTCAGGCGAAGTGGTGTTCACCGGCAATCTGCTGGATAATACGGTCAACTTTGGGCCTCATACTGCCGGACAGGATGTCTTATTCTCTGGCAATGGTGCCTGGACCCTGAATGGAGGTATTACCGTTGACAGTGCTTTTGTCTTCAATGAAGGGGAACTGTATACCAATGGTCAAGCGGTTGACTGCCTATACTTTTATAGTAATTCCACCAGCCTCAGAACACTTGACCTGGGTAATTCTACTATTACCATCCGTGGTCAAACCATTGACCCTTTTGATGGTAACATTCCGGATCAAATCATTCAACCACTACGCATTCACGCCCAGAATCTGAATATGACTCCTGGCACATCCACCTTTGTGTTGACAAATCCCATTGTGGACATTTGGATGGAAGGTCCCGGCACCGTCAACTTTAATCGAGTTTTCCTCAGTAGTCCAATAGGTAATAGCAGGATTATACCGTGGTTGCCATTCGGTGACATTGCTAATACTCCAACGATGAACTACAATGAACTGGAGCTAGCCCACCTCACCCTGCTGAATGGTAGCCCAACAATCGGCAACCTCATTCTTTACCCAGATCAGCGCTACCTTTTTGAAGGCGGACAAACCTTTACTTACGACAATATCGATGCAGTTGGTGATTGCTTGCAAAACGTTGCTATCGAGTCTACAGACGGAGGTACTCCAGTAGATTTCAGCACTGCAAATGCCATCACCGTAGACTATGTCTCTCTGCGAGGAGTCAATGCGGTAGGTACGGGCTCTTTTACCGCCAATAATGCGGTGGACCTGGGCGGCAACGCCAATTGGATCATCAATCCCCGCATCTCACAAGATTTCTACTGGGTAGGTGGCACCGGTAACTGGAGTGATCCTGTGCATTGGTCCTTTACCAGTGGCGGACCCAGTAGTGGCTGCATCCCTTCCCAAATTGATGATGTCTTCTTTGATGCCAACTCTTTCAACGGAGGTGGGCAGACGGTAAATATTGACGTGGAAAATGCCTACTGCCGTAGCATGGATTGGACTGGGGCCACCAATATGCCCGGCCTCACTGGTCCGGGACAGAATGCACTTCGCCTAGGCGGTTCCTTGACCTTTATCGCCGACATGCAAAACAACTTTGACGGTGCTTTCTTCTTTGAATCTGACCTCATGGGCAATACCATCACCACTGCTGGCCAGCCCTTTAACTTCGACCTCAACTTCTCCGGGGTGAACGGTGAATGGATCTTTTTGGATAATGTTTTTGTAGGGCAGAATATCTACTTTACCTCTGGCACCTTACGTACCAATGGTCATGACATAGACGCTAACCGCTTCTATTCCGAGTTCCCGTTTCAGCGACAGCTATTCCTGGGTACTTCTTATATCCAATTGAACCTACGCAATAATCGCGCTCCGATTTGGGAAATGCAGACGGATAATATCAATATGGACGCTGGAGAGAGTACCATTGAATTTACCGGTTCCTTCTCTACCTTATTTCGCAACGAAGGCAACAATACAGCCGCCTACAATAACGTGATTTTCAACGCTTTTGAGGGCCGCTATTTTAACTTGATTAATTTCCCTGGAACTGATATCACAGTGGATTCGCTGACCTTTTTGCAAGAGGGCTTTATCTCTGGAAACAGCACCGTCAACTACTGGTACATGGCACCTGGACACAACTACGAATTTGTCAGTAGCGTGCGCCAAACCATTACTGAGTTAGATGCCAATGGCAATTGTGAAGATGGTATGATCTACATCCGTACCACCAGCCTAGGTTATGCGACCCAGCTGGAGATCAACAATGATCATACTTTCGAACGCCTTTTTCTACACGGTATAGAACAAATTGGCACCGGAAATTTGCAAGCCAACAACTCAGTAGATGATGGCGGGAACGTGAATTGGGACTTCAATCCATTCGCTGCACGTACGCTCTATTGGGTAGGCAATAGTGGAGAGTGGACAGATCAGATTCACTGGTCATTAAGTTCTGGAGGCCCTGGAGGGGAATGTATTCCGACCCCGCAGGACGATGTTATTTTTGACGCTAATTCCTTTGCGGATGCTAATCCTTTTGTCTTCAATAGCCTGGGCAGTCATATGTATTGCCGCGATATGCGTTGGGAGGCCGGGGTTGCGAACATGCCCCAATACAACGCAAACTATCTTGACATTTTCGGCTCCTTAACCATTGAGGCAGCAATGACCTGGAACCTAACCTTTGCCTCCTTTTTAGGCAGCGGTGATCATACCATTACTACCAGTGGTGTTCCACTTTTCACAGTACGTTTTAACGGTACTGGAACCTTCACGTTACAAGATTTCCTGGAAGCCAATTCCATACGTTTTGATCGCGGCACCTTTGACACCAACAATCAAAATATTCGCGCACTGGACATGGGCGCTCATTCTTTGGCCAATACTAAATCGCTTATTCTCAATGATTCCTATATCGAGCTGATTGGGCCTAACCCCAATCCTTTCTTGGCCACTTTTTCTATTATTTCCGACGGAATGACCATTGATCCTGGAAATAGTATCCTAGAACTTTCTCACCCACAATCGGGCGTAGAATTCAGCTATTCATTAGACCTGAACAATGTAATCTTTTCCGCACCGGATGGTGATGTGTACGTAGATACCGAAAACGGCTTTTTCAATCTACTTTCCTTTAGTGGCAGTGCAGAAATGATCGGGAGAAACACCACCGATACGATGTTTTGCGCCCCCGGGAAGAATTATATTTTTGAATCTAGCAGAACGCAAACAATCAACGAATACTGGCAGATTATTGGCAACAACTGTACACCTATTGGACTATCAGCCAGCAATATAGGCAGTTGGGCGAACGTCAATATGCCTGCCACTGGCAATATCCTAGCTGACTTCATCCAGATGCGGGACATCAGGGCTTTGGGTGATGCCGAATTTTTGGCAGGAGCCCGTAGTACCGACATTGCCAACTCCAACATTGGTTGGATCTTTGATAGCGCACCGGAGTTTATCGACGTGGGCTTCCTTGGGCCAGACGTAGCCTTATGCAACGGTGAACCCGTCACCCTGGATGCGTATTCTTTCTCTATCGGTGAGACCTACTTATGGCAAGATGGTTCTACTGATTCCACTTTGGTGGTAGATCAATCCGGAACTTACTCAGTCGAAGTCACCTTCCTTAGTAATTGTGTGATTCGTGATACAATTGATGTAGTAGCAGCGCAAGATTTTGCGGTAGACTTGGCGGATGATCCAATTCTATGCGAAGGCGAAAGCCTAACCCTAGAACCAGGCATCACGATCAGTAGCGCAATCTATACCTGGCAAGACGGTTCAAGTGACCCCACCTTCGAAGCAAGCACCGCTGGCGAGTATTTCGTAGAAGTGAGCATTGGCGGTTGCACTGATGCAGATACTACTATGGTGAGCGTTACTGCATTCCCCACCCTAGACTTGGGAGCTGATCTGATGCTATGTGAAGGTGAGAACTTCACCCTCAATAGTGGCACCATGGCTAATAGCTACTTGTGGCAGGACGGATCCAGCATGCCCGATTTTTCAGGGGATGCCCCAGGAACCTATTGGCTAGAAGCGGCTAACGATATTTGCGCGGTGCGCGATAGTGTAGAAGTTTCCTACACGGCTCTACCGGTATTTGCGTTAGGTGAAGACACTCTACTCTGTGACGAACCGAGTATTCAACTGAGCCTACCTGCTTCTGATATTAGCTACACTTGGTCTGATGGCTCAATGGGCAATAGCTTAGTGGCCAACGCCACAGGATTATACTGGGTAGAAGGTAGCCGAATGGGTTGCACCGCCCGGGATAGTATTAATCTAACCTTTCAGGATAATCCCGAGATTGAATTTGGGGATGAGATTTTTGGCTGCAATGGTGACATCATAAGTCTGAGTTCTCCGGTAATGGCCGATAGCTACGAGTGGAGCGATGGCGATACCGACCCTGATTTTTCTACGACTATGGCCGGCACCTATTTCCTGGATGCCACCTTCGGTCAATGTGTAGTACGTGAGTTCTTCGAAGTTATCCTTAGCGATTATCCCACCATTAACCCACTGGGAGCGGACACCAGCATTTGCGAAGGTTCTACACTTACGCTTAGTGCAGATACTGATCTTGGTATGATTAGTTGGCAAGATGGCAGTTTGGGTAACAGCTTCCAAGTCACCTCTGCCGGAGAATACAGCTACCAAGCCGACAATATGGGCTGCATCACAGCGGATACTATCGCCGTGCTCGTCCTCGATCTCCCTGACCTTGATTTGGACGATAACTACACTGAATGCGACGGAGAGACCTTCATCCTTACTACCATGGTCAATGCTGATAGCTACAGCTGGAGCAATGGTGATATGGGACCTTCTTTTAGCAGTATGACGGCTGGAAATTATACCTTAACAGCAACCATTGGCGAATGTACTTTAGAAGGCAACTTCGATCTCGCTTTTGTCGCACCACCTACAGTTGACCTGGGAGCCGACCAAACAGCTTGTACTGGTGACATTATCGTACTTAACGCAGGACAGGACGGTACCTGGCAGGATGGTAGTTTCAGCACCGTCTTTTCTGTAACTTCAAGTGGATTATATATTGTAGAAGTTAGCGAAGGCAATTGTGCAACTAGAGACAGTATACAAATAGACTATCTAGATAGTCCAGTCTTCTCCTTAGGAGCCAATGAAACAGCTTGCGAAGGAGAAAGCCTTACGCTAACTGCTCCAATCAATCTAGGCACCTGGACTTGGGAGGATGGATCAATGGATACTACCCGCTTATTCAACACCAGTGGGCTCTACTGGTTGGAAGTCACGGCGGCTAACGGTTGTAGTACACGTGATTCTGTAGCATACACCTTTGCGCCGCTCCCGATTCTGGATCTAGGGATGGACACTACCGTTTGTGATAATTTGGCTTTCCAGTTGAAGCCAGAGCGCGGCACTGGTGATTTAGTTTGGTTTGACGGCTCCACGAGTGATGTTTACCCAGTGGACACGCCAGGACTGATTTCTGCTAGTTTGAATAATCAAGGTTGCATAGCAAGCGATACCGTACTGGTCCAGTTTAAGGAGTGCACTGTTTTTCAGGCCTTTATACCCAATGTATTCTCACCCAACGAGGATGGCTTAAATGATAGTTTCTTCCCGCAATTTGATGACTCTATCGAAATTCTGGAGTACGAGCTACAGGTATTTGATCGCTGGGGTAACCAGTTATTTACCAGTCAAAATGTTTCAGAAGGTTGGCGTGGACGTAGCCGTGGGGATTTGCTACCGCAAGGTGTCTACGTATTTTTCATTGACATTACTTATCAAGATGATCTTGGTATAAACAGTGAAGTTTTAAGTGGAGATATTACCTTAATTCGATGATAAGAATAAATCTCTGGTCGAGCCCACGAAATATTTCAACGGCTTTGATGTACAGTTTTGCTCAGCGGCCCGATATTACGGTAGTTGATGAGCCACTGTACGCCTACTACCTAGCGAATACGACCAGCGAAGCGCAGCACCCAGGTGTGGCAGAAATAATGGAGAGTCAATCGGCGAACGGAGAGGAAGTAGTGCAGCAAGTGATCATGGGAGACCACTATTCTTCCCCGGTTGTGGTACATAAACAAATGACCCACCATATTCTTGATTTGGACCGTCGATTTCTGCATCAGTGCCACAATGTGATGTTGATCCGTAATCCACGAGCCATTCTAGCTTCTTATACCAAAGTTATTCAACAAGCTACCCCTTACGACATTGGTATTCCACAACAAGAGGATTTGTACCAATATTTGCGCCAGCATGGAATTTTATACGCCATTGTTGACACCTCTATCCTACTGCAAAATCCAAGGGTTATCCTGGGACAATTGTGCGAACGGCTTGGAATACCCTTCACAGAACAGATGCTATCCTGGACAGCAGGAGCTAGACCGGAAGATGGTGTTTGGGCGCCATACTGGTATCACAATGTGCACCGTTCTACCGGTTTTAAGCCCTACGAAGCTAAGAAGATTGAACTCCCGCCAGAATTGGCCGTGCTGGCAGAAGAATGTCTGCCCGCCTATAAGGAGTTGTTGCAAGATGAAAATTGTCTACACCTGAGCTAGGTTAAAGCTGGCCCTGGAAAACATATTTCGCGGGACCACAAAGCCAGATATTTGAAAAGCGCTCTCGATCGTAGTGCAACTTGACGGAAAGTTGCCCTCCCTTTGCCTGTACCGGCACCTCAAACTGCCCTTGCTTTCCACTTCGCTGCACAGCTACAATAGCAGCAGCGGTTACTCCCGTGCCGCAGGCCAGGGTTTCGGCCTCTACTCCCCTTTCGTAGGTAGCAATTTGTAGTGCCTCAACGGAGCCGCAGACAAAGTTGACGTTTGTACCGTCAGGTGAAAAGTGCTCATTGTTTCGTAATGCACGGCCTTCGATAAAGACATTAGTAGTATCAATTTCATCTCGCCAGATTACTAAATGCGGAGAGCCTGTATCTAGAAAACTTCCGTGCAACCAAAGGTCCGTTTTTGCCACATCATGCATTTCTAATTCTACCCAATCAGGCTTCGTAATCATAGCTTTATGTGGCCCATCTACTGCCAAAAAATGCACCTCCTTGCCTACATAGCCCAATCGTTGGGCGAAGGCCGCTATACATCGTCCACCATTTCCGCACATACTACTAGGCCGGCCATCCGAATTGTAGTAACGCATGTAAAAGTCGTACTCATCGTGCGGTTCCAAAAGCATTAAGCCATCCGCCCCAATACCGAAACGACGATCGCATAATTGGGCAATACGCTCTTGTGATACATCCTCCAGCACCTGACCATTGAGATGATCAAAGAGGATAAAATCGTTTCCGGCACCTTGGTATTTGTGGAACTGTTTCAAAAGACAATCATAATTTCAGTGGCAATCAAAATCACAATGGGAGTCTGGACTTTTCGACGCGATGAATCGCGTCGCTCGAGGGTGAAAATTCTCAGAATGATGAAAACTTGCACAACAATATGCGATATCGCCTTCCCGATTCCGTTTTCCTATTTCATACCTCTTATTTCTAACTTCTTATTTCCTCTTAGTCTTCCCAGAAATCACTAAACAAATTCCAAATCTCTTCGGTTGGCGGCAGAGCGACGATATTAACAGGTTCATTCTTCACCGGATGGATAAAGGAAAGTGACCGGCAATGCAAATGAATACTGCCATCACGGTTAGGTTCGGGGGCACCGTACTTTAAATCCCCTCGAATGATGGTATTATTTTTCGCCAATTGCACCCGAATCTGGTGCGGACGGCCGGTACCTAACTTTACCTCCTGCAGCACGTGTGAGGCGATACGCCCCAAGACCCGATATTCCAATTCCGCCTTCTTGGCTCCTTCCGAGCGTCGGCTCATGCGATCATAGGCCTTAGAGCGATTTTTGGCTTTGTCCTTGAGAATGTAATGGGTAAGTTTGCCCTCCAACGGATCGGGTTGCTCCAGGGTCACCGCCCAGTACATCTTTTCGATCTCGCGTTTCTTAAAGAGGTCATTCATACGGGTTAGCCCTTTGCTAGTACGTGCGTAGAGCAATACACCACTTACTGGCCGGTCCAACCGATGAATGGTGCCAAGGAATACATCACCTGGCTTGTTGTACTGAATTTTGATGTATTGCTTAACAAAATCAGCCATGGTTACATCTCCCGTTTGGTCCCCTTGAACCAGGTATCCTGCGGGCTTGTTTACCGCTATAAGGTGATTGTCTTCGTAAAGCACCTGTAAGTGCATATCCCAGAATTTAATTGAACGGCAAAATTATGAAATTATCCCTTGGCTTTTCGCCTTGTCCCAACGACACCTTTATTTTTGACGCACTCGTCCATAATAAGATTGATACGGAGGGCCTCGAGTTCGATGTTGTACTTGCCGATGTGGAAGAACTAAATCAAAAAGCCTTTGCTGGCGCACTGGATATCACTAAGCTGAGTTATCACGCTTACGCCTACCTCACCGATAAATATGCTTTGCTAGATGCAGGTTCTGCACTGGGCCGTAATTGTGGTCCGCTCTTGATCGCCAAAAAACCATTGACTGAAGCTGAAATCGAGACTGGCCCAATTGACATCCCCGGTAAGTATACCACGGCCAACTTCCTTTGGAGCATGGCTTATCCACAAGCCAAAAACAAG
>JBCBWU010000177.1:0-15689 GCA_039816955.1 Bacteroidota bacterium | reverse complement strand
GACCATCTGGGCAATACCCGTATTGTATTCCACACGAAGCTGGATTGTGCCGGAGAGATTGACTATGTAGCAGAATATGTAGCGGATTATTATCCTTTCGGAAAAATCTTGCGAGAGTGGGCTGCTTGTGATGTAGAACGCTATCTTACAACCTACCACGAGCGAGATAAGGAGTCCGGTTATGACTATCGTGGAGCACGGTTTTATGATAGTGATCTGGGGAGGTTTTTGAGTATCGATCCATTGGCAATGACCTACGCTGCTTGGAGTACTTATCATTATGCTGCCGATAATCCAGTTCTTATAACCGACCCAACAGGAATGGCTTGGTCTTCTTCGAATATACAGGCCGCAGATCAGTTCGGCATATTTGGAAATGGTGGTGAAGGATATAGTACATCATATAGAAGTCTTATCGCTAGTAAATATGATCAAGTGCAAAGCATGATAAAAGCGTTGGAGAATGCTATTAAAAATGATATTGCAGCAGGTGCCTTTGAAATTATAGATAATATGACTGGTAGTGAAAGTCTTGCATTCGAGGTCTATGGGCCAGATGGAGATTTAAATACAACCTTTCAAGGTGCTCCGGATTGGAGTGAGGAAACAGTAATCAAGGATATAGAATTTAGAATTGGTGATTATTACTTACAGATTCAAAAGGCTGTATTTTATAATAGGGGGGAAAATTCCCGTTTTAATGAAATTATTGGTGTAGGTAATTTAGCTCCCTTAAATACAGGGCATGGCGCTGCTACTGCTAAGAATGGAGCCTGGATTTTTGGTCCTTCTGGAAATGAGGATGTTCCCATTACCCCTCTTACTACAATGAAAAGAGGTTATAGTGGTTTAACAACAATTGGTTACATAGATGTAGAAGATGCTGACCATTTCAATTGGGCTAATAATCAACTAATAGGAGAATTAGTACTAAAGCAGGTAAATACCATCTATCAAACTAAATCTCAACGAGAAAAAGCTACGGCTTGGCTTAAGTATCACTACCCACAAACTTTCGGAAATGACTAGAAGATATCTTTTGGTAATACTCTCAGGAATCGTAACTTTTGCTTCTTGTAAGAAATCAACAGAGTTGACTGATTATGAAGACATCCGAACTCCATTATCGTATTTTGATGGGGAGCAACTTTGCTTGTGCTTAATCGATCAAAATGGCAATATGAATGCGATTCACCTAGATGAATGTGTACAAAATAATCAAGATAGCTTGGTAAGTATGGGGAAGGACTTTTTTAATTCAAAAATTGTAACTACCAATGATTCAGTAAGAATAGAACAAGAGAATGGAAAAACCTTCCTCGGTATTTCTATTTCTACATGCTTAAATGAAGGAAGAAAGAATGGATTCTTACACAAAATTGTGACAGATGATGGGGTGACTAAGTTGATGAGCATGTCATTGAGAGTAAAATTAGCTGACCCTATATCTTCCTATTTGAAAGAGAACCAAATTGGATCAGGTTTCATGGAGGATAGGTTACCCAAATTTCAAGAAATGCCTCGGTTGTCTATTATCAGATTTTACCGAATTAATAGCAATTGGGGTAAATTAATATTATATTCTAACCATAGAGGAGATGCTATCTCAAAAATTATCAATTCGGAATCAGCCTTGTTTGAGGATATTAAAGATGTTCTTGAAAAGACAGGTAATGTTACTGAAGCCATATTCCCAATTTCATTCTATGAAACGGATCAACTTCAAAGCTATGAAGAATTTAAACATAGTTTGCAATGATAGCCCCCGCTGTCCGTAGCATCTTTGCAACGCCCACTGGGACAGTGTGGCGCAGTGCGAGTGAGCGAGCATTGTCGCTACACGAGAAGTGGCAAGGTATTGCCCTGCTGTTCGTAGCTTCTTTGCAACGCCCAGTGATTGGGCGTTGCGAGGAGGTTCCGCCTCCGGTGAAATATCGTGAGTATTGTCCACTGGGACGGTATCCCTTAGTGCGAGTGATCAAGCGCATTATCCATACAAGGGCAATGGCAAGATCTACCAGCCAAGGGAAGTTTCTCATAACCGAAAAAATCACTAACATCACTAAAACGAAATAAAATCGCTCTCAATGAAAAACAAAACCTTATTATTCATTTTATCACTTGCTGTAATAAACAGCATGTTCACCCAACAATCCTTCTTCGACGACTTCGAATCGTACACCGGAAACCGAATCGGTCCGCAGTCTGAGCGCTGGACCACCTGGAGTGGAAATGAAGGTGGGCTGGAAGATCCTTTTATCATTCCCAATCCTGCTTTTTCAGGTGTAAAGAGTTTGGAAATCAAGGGGGATATGTTTTTTCCCAATGGGGGTCCTGTAGACTGTATCCTCAAGTTGGGCGATCAAACGAGCGGGCTTTTCGAAGTGAGTTTCCAGCTCTATTTTGAGGATACTGATGGCATGTACTACAACTTCCAGCACTTTGAAATGCCGGGTGAGGAATGGGCCTTTGAGGTGAGTTGCCCGAGTGGTGGCGTTATTAATGGTCAGGTGGGGTGCGAATTGCTGGTAGGTGGCGCAACGGAACCATTTACCATGATAAGGGGAGAATGGAGTAAGATGACCCACATTATTGATCTGGATAATGATGAGGCCACGCTGCTGGTGAATGACATCCCCATCCATACATGGCCTTTCAGCTGGCAGTTTGATGAAATGACGGGCACCAACCAATTGGGAGGCATTAACTTTTTTCCACGCAATGATTTTGATGCCTATGTGATTGATGATGTCAACTTTACTGTACTGACCTCAGTTGAGGACCAGCAACTCACTGCCGGACAAAGTCAACTCGTTCCTAATGTTGTACACGACCGGGCTACCTTATCTCTACCTACGGAATTAACTGCAGAAAATGTAGCAGTCAGTATTTGGGCAATGGATGGGCAACTGCAACAACAGTTTACCCTTAATGATATATCAGAACACGAGATGGATTTAAACAATCTTCCCGCCGGAAGCTACTTTTTAGTCATTAGTACTAATCAGCAGGTACTGGATCGATTGAAATTTGTAAAGTTGTAGAAACCTAGGTTAGATAACTCATTTCAATTTCAAAAAAAACTTCAGACGAATAAAGATTTGTATCTTTCACAGGAGTTTTAGTTTTACTTTGCTTTCGCTCTTAATTAACGTTGCTCTCTCATGCGAATCCTTACACTTTGGATGCTGTTTGCTGCTTTAAGCGTAGCTGCTCAAGACACTGGTATTTTGAAATTAAGAACGGTACCAGTAGTTGGTGATACCTACGTAAAATGTGGTGATTCCTTACTGATCAATACCTCTGTACAGCTCCCGGAAGGTCAACATCATATTTCCATGTGGTCTCCGGGTTATGAGTCATTTGACACCCTGATTACTATTCTTCCAGAATCGGTTATTTATCTCAAGAAGATTCTTCTTAAGACGCCGCAATATCAGCAGCACCTTGTTGATATCGCTGACTACAATCGTCGCATCAGGAATCCCAAATTGATAGCACTAGGGGTGAGCACTATGCTAACTGGAATTAGTACAGTAGCTTATTTTACGGCACAAAACAGATGGGACGAAGTACTGATTGCCCGTGACAACTACAACACAGTAGAGAGTTTCTTTGTCCTTACCCCCAGAGCAATACTCGACGAGCGACTTTCAGCCTATAACAAAGCTAAGGACCAGTATTACGCTTTCGGTATTGCAACCGCCGTAAGCTGGGCATCAACACTTTATATTCATCTAAAACATCGCGGTAAGAAAAAGCCAACATTTAGCCCCGAAGATCCTCCTTTTGAATTGTCTTATCAACCGATAAATATTGCAGTTCCAACGGTACAAGGAGGCATATATCACGCATTATCTGCTAAATTCTCCTTCTAATGGTAAGACAACTGCAAACAGTATTCAGCTTCGTACTCATTACAGCTTCAATGATGTGCCTGCCCGCCTGTCTTCCAACTGAAGACGAGCTTGATCTGGATATTCATCCATTCGATGAAGCCTATGATAAACCATGTGGTTTTTTAGAATCGGTAGAATACGAAAACTTCGAATCGGACTTTTCCGGACGTGAAGGGATAAAAGTCACAGTACGTTATCGAATCAACTATGAGGTGGTCGAAGATATTGAAGCCCGAGTTGATACTATTAGACCTAACACAACGGGCTTTACCTTCCGCGGCGAAGCAAAAATCAGAAACGCTGATGGGGAACTCTACCAATTTTACCCAAAGCAGTTTACCAGGAAAACTTATCCACAATTCTATGACTCGGATGTCTTTGAGGGTGAGTTTACTATCTGGCCGGATGCGATCGGAGATGCCAACGAGTTTTGCTACAATTTCTATTTCCGACGAGACGGTTTTGGCATAGATGAATTTGTTCGGACCAATGAGCGCAATAATGGTTGTGAGACTTTCCGGTAAGGTGCTTCAAAACTATAGATTACGGAATGTAAATTCCTAGTGTAAAATGATCTTCATGCGCTTTCTCCTCACATATATCTCCCTGGTTTGTTTGGTTTCGACTGCACTTGGTCAGCAATTCCAAAACCCTGATTTAGAGGGATTTGCTGGTAATGGCGAACTTACTGCCCTTCCTGAATTCTGGGATAATGTACCTGCTAGTTTTCCCTTCTGTTTGGCTTCACTTCCCGGTATAACAGATACACCAGACCTAACGCTGCTTTATACCCCTGAAGCAGAATTGGGAATTATTGGAACTCCTGTTTCCGGTTATAGTTTTGTCAGCGGCTTAAATGCTTATAATGAGATAGGTAGGCATCATGAAGGCATCCAACAGCTGGTATCCGATTTTGAGATAGACTCCATGTATACCATTAGCTTCTACCAATCTGTAATTAAACAGGAACAAGCGTTTGATCCATCGGCAAGATGGGGAGTTTACAAAGACGATGAATTGATTGAAGTTGTTGCACCATCCTTTAGCGCAGCCTCTGCCTACGGCGTAGATAACAGCTGGGATTTCCGTGCCGTATCCTTTCAAGCAACAGCGTCCTCTCATCTTTTGCGTTTCCTCCCTTTAGATGATGACGCGAATCAAGAGTGGTCTTGGGAATTAAATGGCGGAATTAGGATGGGGATTGATTCCATTTACCTACGCCCGGAATGCCTGATTGCAGAACCGCTGGTTGAAGAGATTGCCTGGTGTGATCAAGATTCCGTTGTTCTGTCTGTATCAAGTCCTGATGCTACCTATACATGGCAAGATGGCTCAACAAGCCCTGAATTCATCGCTCGCGATACAGGCTACTATAATGTGATTATTCGCGGAGCAGACGGCTGTTTATCCTACCAGGATGTAAACGTTCTTAACAGCGAAATCGGTTCTTTTGATTTAGGACCAGATTCCGTTTTATGCAGTGCAGATGAACCCATTCTTCTTGGTGACCCGATTGATAACCCCTTTGCCAATTATACTTGGCAAGATGGAAGCAACGAAGCACTATTTCTCGCCACACAGGCTGGAAGTTACATTCTGGAAATAGAATTAGGTGGCTGTATTAGAAGAGACACCATCAATATTATACCAAGCGTTCTCGAAGCTTTTTCCATCGGTAACGATACAACAATTTGCGCGGGAAATACGCTGATCTACTCCGTTCCAGCTTTTCATCCATCTGTCAATTATGCTTGGCATAATAGTAGCACGGAATCAACAATTACTATTACTGAGCCCATTATTGTACAACTTACGGCTAGTGTGGATCACTGTACTTTTAGTGATTCTGTCCAAGTATTACCTACATTCCCCAACTTATCCCTGGGCGATGACCAATTAATATGTCCTGGTGAAAGTGTAGAGCTAGATGCAAGCTTACCTGGCACCAACACCACATATCTATGGCAAGACGGTAGTGTAAATCCCATTTATGTGGCTTCGGGTACAGGTGAATACAGTGTTGAGATTAGCCGCGACGATTGCCAAATTTCGGACACCATCCTTATCGAAGAGTTCACGACAATGACCACCAATCTAGGGCCAGACACCCTCGTTTGCCCGGGTACATCCGCGATACTGAGTGTTGATGTACCAGAAGCTCTTTCCTTCATCTGGTCTGATCAGACGATTGGTAATCAAACTGTTGCAATTGAACCAGGGCTATACACCGTAACAGTCAGTCTTGAAGGCTGTGAAGTAGTGGACAGTATCTTAGTAAGTGCATATGACTTTCAGCCCCCTGAGTGGCCTGAAGAAATCTATCTATGCAATGAGGAACCACTGATTCTTGATGCCTTTTCCGAAGAGGCAACCTATATCTGGCAAGACGGCAGTACAGCTTCGTCCTACACAGTATCCGATCCCGGTAATTACGGTGTACAAATCTTCTTTGAAGAATGTACCCAACTGGCCACCGTCAATGTACTTTCTAGTAGCCTCAATGAACTCTCGCTTGGCAGTGATACTACCTTATGCGCGGGTGAGACACTTTCGCTTACTCCAAACATGGTTTCAGAGAGCTATTTGTGGTCAGATGGAACAACAGCTAAAAGTAATTTGGTAGCAACAAGCGGATGGTATTGGTTGGAAGGCACTGAAGGCAACTGCACGGTTCGTGATAGTATTTTTGTAGACTTCACTCTCCTACCAGAAATTGAGTTAGGCAACGATACTACCTTATGCCCAGGAGAACCCATCATTCTCTATGCCCCCCCTTCTGAGGAAACAGCTATAGAATGGTCAACCGGATCCACTGAGACAACAATCATGATTGATACGCCTGGCACTTATAGTCTAACTGTATCCCAGGATAATTGTCTCACTACCAATGAAATTACTATCGACTATTTTGCAGAATCAGCATTACTGCTCGGAGCAGAGGTTACTATTTGCGAAGGGGATGTCCTACTACTAGAACCAACTTGGACAGGACCAATCGAGTCGGTATTAACTTGGCAAGATGGCAGCGAAGGTCAATCGTTTTTAGCCGAAGGCGCCGGGCTTTATCAGGTCACTTTGCAAAACAGTTGTACGACAGTTAGCGATGACATAATGGTATCTATTGAGGATTGTACTTGTAGCGTGTACATCCCCTCTGCCTTCTCTCCTAACAGGGATGGCATTAATGACCAATTTGAAGTATATACACCCTGCGCTATTTCTGACTTTGGCTTACAAATATTTGATCGATGGGGAGGCTTAATCTTCCAATCAACAAGTATTTCTGCGCCCTGGAATGGTATTGGGGGCAACAAAAAAGCAGAACCGGGGGTATACCTCTATCAACTTCAGTACCGTGACCGGCTAGGAGACTGGCAGCAACGATCTGGGGAGATACATCTTGTGCGTTAAAATTGTATTCGTTCTCTGAGATTTTTTTGAACTTGTTTACACCGACAAACACCAATATGCCCTAAGCAGAAAAAATTGACTTAATTGAGTTTAAGTCTCTAAATTCATCCCAATGCGCGCTCTAATAAAAACACTTTTAATAGCCTCAGTGCTATTACTTACATTTTCGTTATTTGCTCAATCCAGTAGCTTAAATGAAGGTCAAATTCAAACCTTCACTCTACAAAATGATTCCATCGTCATTCGGGCTTCCGCATTTTTGGAGGATGCGTCAGTCAAATACGATCTGGAACAGACCTATCACAGCTATTACCGCGAGCAAATCATAAAAACCCAAGGCAGTCACCTGGGCCATCTCCTACACGGGCACTACCAGCGTTACTCCCGCGAAATGGAATTGCAGGAAGAAGGCCAATTCGAATATGGCCTGCAAGTAGGGCAATGGAAGTACTGGCAGGAGGGGTATCTATACCAAGTGGTAGACTTTCGAAAAGGTACCATGCATGGTGACTTTGTACAGTACGCAGCCGACGGGCGTATTGAAATAGAGGCGGAGTATAGGAACAATGAACTACACGGTGACTATCAGCTTTTTGAGGACGGTGAACTAAGCGCCAGCAAGAAATTCAGGCAGGGCGAAGAAGTCGTCAAACCGGAAAAAAGTGAGGACTTGACGCAAACAGGAGAAAGTTCAGCAACTACCGAAACATCGCCTAGTGCTGCTCCGCCACCCGCGACCGTTGAAAGGCAGGAAAGAATAAAGGAGCGGAGAAGGTCTAAGTCCAGTTCAACTTCTACTAGACGAAATCAAGATCGTCCGAGCTCTAGCAATACGGAAACCGTTGCAGCAGCACCTCCCACTGCCGAACAAACAGGCAGTGCAACAACGCAAATTTTCATCACGGATAAAGAAACCGGTCAAGGGCTAAAACAAGTATCCATAAAGGTTAGCCAATTTGAACGCTCTCCAACGGAGGATGCTTCGTTTCAGTTCTTTGGGTACACTAATCCTGAAGGGCATTACCAGCTTGAAAATGATGATAAAAACTATGTACTCTTCATTACCCAGCGGGGCTATCGTCCATTTCAACTGCGCATCGAAGCGGCACGTAGACAGGATACTTATTTGGTGGCACTAGAGCCCACTCCTACCTGTGGGCAACTAACCGGTAAAGTCCAGCCTGCGGCCAAGAATACCGCAGTCTCAGGAGCGGCGATCCACATTAAAGACACTCGTGGACGCTTGATTAAGTCCACTTACAGTAATAGTCGAGGGGAATTTAGTGCCTGCCTGCCCTGTAACGAGCGTTATCAACTAATCGTGGAAGGTGATGGCTTTCAACGCTACGAAGAGCAAGTCTTTTTACCCCCAAATTGTATTGATGTGGCAGAAGAGGTAGCCTTATACCTACCGAGCACTCAAAGACGGCCTGCCTATCAGCAACAACCTAATGCCAGGCCAGATACGCGTATCGCTCAAAACGAAGCCCCGGCTAGCACTCAAACAGGCCAGAATCGACCGCAAGCAGGGCAATCTAATGGGCGTTTTGCGAGTAACGCAGACCAGTTCTTATTCTTTGTAATTGCCGGGACCTTCTCTAGCCGGACCAATGCGGAACGCCGCCTGGCTCAGGTTCAGGATGCCGGTTTCGCAGATGCAATGATCATCGAGCTATCAGATTCTGGTTACTTCGCGGTTAGTGTCGGCAATCTCGATTCACGTTCCGCGGCGGCGGCCTTAAAACAACGATTTGAACGCCTCACTCAGATTGATGCTTATGTGCGCGATAGACCATTTTAAGAAGACCGGCCAACGCTTATCAGGTAGTGCACTTTTCTACGCCTTACTCATTACCACACTGGTAGGGATCGTACTGACTGCCTTGCTAAGTATTTGGATGTATTTCCGGGCTAGTCACCAAAAAGACTTGAAGCTCTGGGATCAGCTTACTGATCTGGAGTCGGCCTATTTGTACGCCGCACAGCAAGATCTCAATTTGTTGGACGAGTTATTCATTTACGGTCAGGATTCCGTTTTGATGACACGTTACCATTGGGGGATCTACGATGTGGTTCACAGTCGAATCCCATCATCAGGGAAAACGTTGCATAAAACAGCGTTACTTGGATTCAAAGGCAATTTAGGACCAGCATTGGAATTGCTGGATACCCGAAAACAGTTGGCCTTAAGTGGGAAGAGCCAGATTCGAGGTAATGCAGTGCTACCCAGCAGTGGCATCACAACCACTACCGTAAATGGTAAGCCATTCCAGGGCGGAACTCCACTAGTTGGAACAGCAAGGAACGGTGAGGGACAATCCCCGGAACTGGACACCCGGATGCTTGACCGGATCATGCCTACCAACGCTACCAAAATATCGCTGTCGGAACTTGCGGATAGTACAACACTCCATTTTTGGGAAGCTCCGCTACATCTGACCGGTAGTAAGATAGAGCTAAAAGACAAGCACTGGACGGGACCAATTTTCGTAGCAGCAGATTCATTGATTGTCATAGATCAGAGTTGTCATTTAGATGGTGTAATCTTACAGGCACCGCAAATACAAATTGACACCTCCTTTAGCGGTCGGCTACAGGCTTTCGCTACTCTGGAGTTAGCCGTAGGGCCGAATTCAACATTGACTTACCCGTCTGTTTTGGCCATTATCCCACAAGGGAGCTTTTATCGCCAAAACGGAAGGCTGAGAATAGACAAAAACAGCAAAATTGATGGTTTCATCCTGGGTCTTAAATCAGAGGTCGCCAGGGAAAGTCAGCTGTTCGCATCACTGGACCACTCCGATCTTAAAGGCCGAATTGTGTGGCAAGGAGGATTGGAAGCCTCTGGCCGAATTGAGGGCGCCGTTTACTGCGACAACTTTTTCTACCGTGGCAGTGGTGGTCAATTCTATTTCAATTATCTGGTAGATTGCACCATAGACGGGCCAAGTCGTTCGGAACATTGGGTAGAACCGTTAATCTGGAACCAAGGCAAAAAACAAGTAGCACAATGGCTCGACTAAAAGGATCATCCCTCATTGAGGCCACTGTGGCCTTGACGCTACTAGCAGTGGTAATGGGTGTAGCCTGGCTCACCTTTGAGCAGTTGCTCACGAATAATCGCACGGTCCAAGCGTTTCAAGCAGAACTATTATTGAGGCAAAGGGCTGCACAAATAGAACAATATCCCTATGACCTTTCCAATAGCTGGGATACGCTAGGCTATGTTGTGAATCACGAAATCGAAGCCGTTCAAGAAGTGAATGGACTGGCCATACTGAAGCTACAATGTGAGAGTCCGCATAAGCGTGTTTTTCAATTTCAGCAATTGATAAAATACGAGCCATGAGCAGGTTGACAGCATTCACAATTCTGGAATTAACGGTAGCTATGGCCATCACAGCGATAGTGGTAGCCTTGTCCTTTGGAGGCCTTCGCCTGGTCCAGTTACAGTTCAGTCAGTTTAAAGATCAGCAGGAACTAACCGAAGAATATCGTCGTTGTTTGACACTCTTACAGTGGGATACCAAGCAATGCGAATACCTGTACCGGCAGGGCACGAACATTAGGCTGTGGAACCAAACAGATACCATCATCTATGATGTACAACCCACTTACACGATCCGGCATTATGCTTTGCAACATCAAGACACCTTTGCCGTAAACTTAAAAATATTGCGCTCCTCATTCAATGAAATCACACCAGCAGAAGGCCTGGTGGATCAAGTAGACTTTTCCGTTGCTATGACGGACTTTGTCAAGCGTTTTCATTTGAGCATGGACTACAGCGCAGAGCAGTTGATACTATGGGAAAATGAAGATTGATTTACAGGAACTACAAAGACAACAACGGGCAGTCCAGCGGGCTTCAACTGAACAGGTCGCTTCTAAAAGTGAGCAAACTGGCAGTTGGGCTGACTTTTTGAATAGAGATATTCAACTCTTCGGCACTGGTCTCAGCTGGCAACACAAAGAAGCGTTCTTCTCCGAACTTTCGGTCTTGTTACGTGCTGGATTGGATATCCGGTCAGCTTTGGAATTGGTGCAGACCAATCAGGATAAGCCCAAAATTCAAACCACCTATCAGGAAATATACGACACCCTGGTCAGTGGAGCAGGTTTAGCAGAAGCGATGGCATCTACTAAACAGTTTTCCGTTTATGAGATTTCTAGTATCCGAATTGCAGAAGAAAGTGGAAAGTTACTGCCGGTACTAGATCGCCTGGCAGAGCATTTCGCAAAAAGTATCCAACTACGGCGTCTCTTGATTAGTGCACTCTCCTACCCTATTCTAGTAATCGTGGTGGCTGGTTTTTCTTTGCTTTTTTTACTCAACTTTCTCGTCCCACTATTCGGTGATATCTACGCTCGCCTCAATCAAGAATTGCCGGGCATTACTCGCTTCATTATTAGCTTTTCGGAGCGTCTTAATCAAGCTCTTCCCTACATGATAGCGGGGAGCCTATTGACGATCAGTTTAGGTCTATACTTCAGAAAGAGCGATGGCTTTAAGAAGTTCAGTGCGGCGATACTCATCCGTGTACCGCTATTTGGCCCACTCATCCGCAAGGTGTACCTAAGTCGCTTTTGTCATGGTTTGAGCTTCCTGCTATCGTCAAGTGTTCCGCTGACACAGGCGCTGCAATTGGTGAGTGAGATGGTTGCTTTTCATCCTATTAGTAGTCGCCTTGGAGCGGTTCAACAACAGATCTTGAAAGGACAAGCTTTACACGAGGGGCTACAATTAATTTCGATTGTACCAGACCGGATGCTGGCACTAATCAAGATTGGTGAGCAAACAAATCACCTGGGGCCGATGCTGCAAAAGATCGCTGAGCAATACGATGATGATGTAGAGCAAAAAACCAAGGTATTAGGCAGTCTACTGGAACCCTTACTAATCGTTTTTCTGGCACTAACCGTCGGTTTGGTGCTCGTTTCTATGTACCTGCCGATTTTCAAATTGGTTACAAATTTTGGATTATAAGCTATGACATTCTTAGCCGGCTACACACCAATACAACGCTTTCGTATCATCCTGGCAAGTCTAGTAATGCTGGGGCTGGTCGCATATTTTCTCAGTATCAGGAATACCATCCAATTGAGGAAACAGCTGATGCAGAAAGAAACCCAATTGGCTTCCATTGCCAGTGCGCCACAGACGATTGCCCAGTTACAACAACAGTTGGATCAACTGGATAACCAGTTATCACAGGGGCAATACGATCGCAATTCACTGTTCGCAACGATTAGTAGATTTTGTGATCAATATCAGTTGAGCTTACTCGAGTTTGGGGAAGAACATCGCTGGCAAGAAGGACAGATTACCTACATCAACAATCCACTACAAGTGGCCGGCAGCTACCAAAATATTTTACGATTGATGTACTTGTTGGAACAGCAACAACGCTCTGGTTATCTCTCGCATTGTAAAATGAATATGCAGCGAAAAAGCCGCCGGACGAAGAAGGAAGAATTACGAGCAGAAATACATGTTCAATACCTTGAAATTGATCAATAACGCGCTATGAGAAAATTATTACTCTTATGTATTGGAATAGCTGTCATGCAGTGTTCCGATGTCATTGTTCCGAACATCTCGGAAGATTTGGTCCTACTACAGGCACCACAAGACGAAAGCCAGGTAATTGGCAATTCCGTAACCCTTAGCTGGGAGGCACTTCCTGATGCCATCGACTATCGGGTAGAAGTAGCTACGCCTGATTTTGCCAATATTCAGCAGTTGGTCGTGGATAGCTTTACAGCAGCTTTAAGCTTAGATTTGACGTTTGCACCGGGTGATTATGAATGGCGGGTCACCGCTTTGAATGAGGCCTACGCATCCGCCTGTTGCGAAGAGCGGCGTTTTCAAATGCTCAGTGATGAGGATGCCGATTTGAGTACATTAAGCATCATCTTACAAAGTCCAGCTAACAATACCGTCAGTAATGCGGCTTCCTTTAATTGCTCTTGGCAAGCACTTGATGCCGCCTCAGCTTACCGCTTTCAGTTGAGTAGCCAAGCCGATTTTTCTTCCCTGCTTTTAGATACGTTGATAACGGAAAGCACCTATGGTCTATCCGATTTGCAGGAGCAAACCTACTATTGGCAGGTCAGAGGCGAAAGTGATTTGTCCAATACATTTACCAATTACAGTAATCGTCAATTCACCATTGACCAAACCGCACCTCCAGCCCCCGTATTGGTTTTTCCAGAGGATGAAGCAATTTTGGATTTTTCCAATCAAAGCGAAGATTTCCGTTGGACCAGCAGCTCGGATAGTCAGGTAGATACCATCTACATCTACAACGATGTTTTCTTAGATCAACTGCTTTGGCAGCAAGCCAGCACTACCCCAAGCATTGATGTAGACACGATGAGTCTGAACTTGGGTGCTGGTGAATACTACTGGAATGTCCGTTCAGTGGACGCTGCAACCAACATTTCTCTAACATCCGAAAGTAGAAAATTTGTTATCGAGTGAAACAGTCCAAAAGTCTACAGTACCTCTTATTAGGCCTGGTCGCCATTATTTGGGGAGCGATATCCTATCAAATATGGCAATACCTCAAACCGGAAGAGGGAGGGGATCTTTATGCTGGCCAACAATTTAGACCTAAGCATACAGAAGCGAGCAGGGATACATTTTCGCTGTCCCTGAACTATCCTGATCCGTTTACGGGGCAGTTAAGTGCTAGTAATTTGGCAGGGCAGCGATCGTCCCACAGCAGTCGTTCAAGCTCCCGTGCCAGCGTACCTCAAGTTCCACTGGTCGAACCTGAACCGGAGGTGAAGCTTCCGGCACCATCGGTCGAATACATCGGTTACAGCATCAACAACAACCAAGTATCACGTGTACGCCTGCGCGTGGATGGGACCAGTGTCACCTATCGACTCAACGAAGCAAAAGCCGGCCTGGCAGTAATCGCAATGGGACGCGATTCTGTGACCGTTGATCGTAGTGGGGAGCAATTTGTGTTTTATCGGAAGGAATGAGTTGGAGGGGATATTTGATGCCTATTGGAGATTGCCTAGGGCAAACTACCAGAACAAAAAAGCCCACCTGCGCTCTGCGAGCTTCGGTGGGCGGGGTGGTCCCGGGAGGAGTTTGGAGTAACACTGGTTTCTCCAGGTTTCCCGGCTTAAACCTTGTAAATCAAACCATTTCGAACCACCGTAAAGAAAAAGTTTTGCCCTAAAACGGAATATGCGAGAACACTCGCGACAACTATTCCGACAACGCGTACGGCGTGGAAAGCGGAAACTATTTTCGTAACCACAATCACGTATGTATGGCAAAGTTACCGATTCCGAAATTCAATCTTAGGCAGTCAAAGAGTAAGACACCGACGCTGATTTCTCTTGTTTATCGCTACCGCGGACAGCGATTAGTATACTCCACAGGATACTCAATACATCCAAAAGATTGGGACTTCGGTTTGCAGCGCCCTATCGGTAGAGAACAACGACCAGATCTATTTCTCATTCAGCGGGCTCTAGATGATATAGCGTCCTATTGTAGAGACATCTTCATCGGGGCTGGGTACGGAAGAATTTCTGTAGAAGAATTCAAATCGCAGCTATGTCTACTGATTCGCCAGGAAGAATTAGTATCAACCATTGTCAGTACGAACAAGCAGACCAACCTATCAGAAGACACTCAAGCCGTTGCCAATTTCCTTGATGCAGAAATCAGTTCTCTGCAACAGAGCGATATCAAGATCAATACTCGAAAGATGTTTATTCGGCATCTGAAGATGGCTAAACACTTTCATGCGTTTTACAATGATGGCAAGGGGTTCAGTTTTGATGAAGTGGATTGGAACCTACGCTTAGCGTACATAGACTTCCTTTCTGAAAGAAGGCTGAAGCTGAGTACAGGAAATAAAGCTCTAAAGACCTTTAGACAGTTTATAGAGAAGGCAAGACGGAAAAAACTACACAGCAATACTGACTACCAGGGAGTTGGATGGACAGTAAGCCCTAAACGAGCCAGGGGACAGCTCATTACACTTAGTACGGACGAACTAGATCAACTAGCAGCGTTACAAATCAAAGGCTACTTAGCAAAGGTTAGAGACATTTGTCTAATCGGTGCAGGTACCGGCCAGCGCTTTAGTGATTTTTCTACATATCGCCCTGAAGACTTCTACACTACCCTCTCGGGAATTCCCATCCTATCAATTATCTCTACTAAAACCGAAACTCCGACCAAAATACCACTCAACATATTCCCGTGGCTGATTCCAGTCTTAGAGCGTCATGGATATTCCACTCCAAAGATGTCGATGCAAAAATTCAATAGTGGTCTGAAGCTGCTATGTGAGCATGCTGACATCACTGAAAGGATATTGCTCTACTAGCAGTATCCTTTCAGTG
>JBCBWU010000176.1:0-15787 GCA_039816955.1 Bacteroidota bacterium | reverse complement strand
TAAACCAAGGACAGCGCATACCACTTGGACAACTAAGATCAGAGCAGGCAATTGAGGTCTCATTCTTGCAAACTGGCTTATATTGGTTGGAGTTAACGGATTCGTCTGGCAAACAATATTATCAGGCTCCATTTATCAAACTGTAACCTCCATGCTCAAAAAGCTCCTACTACTAGTCGCTACAGTCCTTCTGGCCTACCTTGGTTTAGCCTATTACTTCTCCAATCTCGTCATACACCCACCTCGCCGAACCAATCCTGAGGTGAAAGGCCTAATGCAAGTAAGAGCAGGTATAAACATTGATACCTTTCGGCAAAAAATGCCCGCGGGTGAGACATTCACTGCTAAGTCCCAGGCTGATGAAATAGAGCTAATAGGCACCTACTTCGCTCAGGACAGTAGCCAGTGCGCAGTTATTATCTCTCATGGTTACGGCAGTACACGGCTGAGTATGATGAAGTACGCCCCCATTTGGTACGAGTGTGGTTGTGATGTGGTCGTCTATGATCATCGTGCGCACGGTGAAAGTGCAGGTGTTTACGGAACTGGGGGTAGCTTGGAGGCACTAGACTTACACGGTATCACCGATTGGACCGTAGAGAAAACGGGGCTCTCTCGCCAGCAGATCGGTTGGATGGGTGAATCCTGGGGTGGTTCAGCAGTACTGCAAGCCGGAGCGACAGGAGAAGACGTGGCATTTATCATAGCAGAGTCTGCCTTTCAAGACTGGGAAACTGCTGTCTTTGAAAGAGCTCAAATTACTTACGGTGGCTGGATTGCCTGGATGAAGCCAGCCGTATTTACTATAGCTAGTTGGCGTACAGGAGCAGATGCCTGGGACGCCAGTCCGCTCAAAAAGGCCCCATCAATACGAGAACCTACGCTGGTACTACACAGCCAAGCCGACGCAGAAACCGCCTCTAAACAATCAGTCAACATTGCGGCAGCCTTGCCCCAAGAAAGTAGTCGCCTCCATCATTTGGATTGGGGAGCCCGGCACGGCAATAACGTATTTACCAAGCCGGCTGAATACGCGGAATTGCTGCTGGACTTTGTTGGAGATTTTGTGCCAGAATGGCCGGTGTGTTCAACTGAAGAAGGAGACAGCATTGAGAGTCCACCTACGTCAGAGGACACGGTGGATGAAAGGGTTGAATCAGAGTAAAAGAATAAGTAAATTGAAAGAAAGACACTGCCCTTAAAACCTATGAATGAATAACTACCGATTTTTTAGCAACCCAGAACTACGCTTCATCCTCAGGGGTTGGGCTGGAGTATCACAACGATCAATTGAGGATATCCAGGAATATTGCCAAAGAAACCGCATCAATACCACCAGATGGACCGAGAGCGAGGAAATGTGGCAGGTGGAGTTGAGTATACCACGGCTAGCACAAGAACAAGCTGAGAACACATTATCTGTCTACAAGCTAAGAGCAGCTAAACGAGCAGATCAATTTGGCCTGATCTTCTTTATTGGCGCATTGGCTCTATTATTTTGCATTGCGATCTATACCTACATTAATGGAAGCCCTGATAATCTAGGCCCAGTTGGTACACTGACAACTTGTTGCTTCCTATTTTTTCTTGGTCGTCAGCTCTACATCCAACTCAAGAGAGCCCGAGCAGAAAATGACATCGATAAACGGATCATAATCACCGATACCCAATTGTCCTTTCAAAAAGATGGAAGAATACGCTTAACCGGAGAAATTGCAAAAATTAAATTCTACTGGCAAGAAGGCTTTGATGCTTCGTCCCAGCCTGATATCACCCTGGATTTAGTCTTAAAGAACCAAGAAACAATTAGAATTGATAAGGACAGCTGCCGTAAAGAACTATTCCTCCTAGCCGACACCCTACAAGAACAAACCGGAATAAAAATGCAGGTCATGCTGAAATCTCCTCCCTTAAGCTACACGCAAGCGCTATAACACTCCACTACCCCTATCTCCCATTTCCAACTAGAAATTCCAGTCCAAGTGTAAACCACATCCACACAAGCTAAATTCGTTCGCAACAGCGAACCTCCCCCGCAAGTGTAACGAGCCTAAACCGCGAACGCAGTGAGCTTCAACCATGAGCGATAGCGAATTCCCCCTGCGATCCCGATTTTTAATCGGGAGAGCTTTAGTTACACCCTAAATCCTCCTGCGAAATCGGATCATTATTTGGGAAACAGTTACCAGATAGCACACTCTCCGGTACGTAGCGGTCAAAGTTAGGATCGTACAAACCGTGGGTGATAAATTCGGTAAGATCAACCACTTCCTGATCGGACAAGTTAAGTGGATGGAAAAATGGAGAGATATTATCCGGGTTCACCCGTGGGTTTTCCGGAATACCGGCATTGAAGTATTCCACCACATCGCCCAGAGACTGGCGACTACTACCGTGGAAATAAAAGCCTGCATTTTTCAGATTATACAACTGTGGCACCTTGAAGGCGAACATGTCTTCTTCGCGCTGGGTAAAGCCACCGCGACCCAAGTTACGCTCATCATTTTCACCCGTAGCCAAGCCGCCTACGTCACAGAGGTCATTTACTCCAATTGCGTGGAAGGTATTGCCATTCAGTGCAGGGCCATTGTGGCAGCGGTAACAACCGGCATCACTAAAGAACAGTAAAGCACCACGCTTCATCTGCTCAGTCATGGCCGCTTCGTTGCCACGTAGCCATTCTTGATAAGGAGCATCATAAGGCATGATACTGCGAATATACGCCGACAAAGCAAAGCTCATCGCCTCCCGACCGTAACGAGCATTCTCGGGCCAATCGTAGAAAGCTGCATCGAACAGTTCGCGGTAGCCCATGTTATCCAGCAAGTCTTCATCTACTCTCATCCGGTGGGTCTCAGTACCTTCGATGTTTTGTGCTTCCAAACCATCAAGACCAGTGTGATTTACCTCCGTAGCGTGGTCTACTACACCCCAAAGGTGTTCCGTTCCTTCATTATTAAAACGAGCACCGAAGCGGCCCGCCCACATGGAGTTTTGTACGTAAGCCACGCCCACCATACTTAAAGGACGTGCACCCTGGGCATCAATTTCCTCTTCGGTATAGTCATCGCGCATATTCCGATCCTCACCGTTCATACCAAATCCTTCCGCACCGTCAGCAATACCCTGTGAGTTTCCGGGCGTAAAACCGGCAGATGGTATGTGACAAGTGGCACAAGAGAAGGTGCGCATACCCGTTTCGTTTACCGCATCGATTCCAAGCGCAGTCTCGAAAAACAGCATTTTACCCAACTCTACTTTTTCGGCGGTAAGCGGATTACCAATACCCGCAGGGATATTGGCCAGATCTTCGTGGTGAGGAACTTGATAGTAATCAAGGGTGCCATCGGGAGCCAAACGGCGCATGGTACGCTGCAAGGTAACATCCAATGGATCGGTAGTTTGATCACTCGAACAACCGGTGATCAAAAGGGCGGTGAATACTAATAAGTGTACAGTTCGTCTTAACATGGGATCAAACATTCTCAAACTCAATGAGGCCCGGAGATATACTCGGCCCTCTAATTCATGACCTAATTAAAGGATTCGTTACTCCTATTCAAGGACGCACTTTTCACACGGAAAGTCACTAATTGCATGACGCATTTAGGGGGCAGGGGGTAACCCATTACCTAAGCGGTCGTCACCATTCTGCGGCACTACGGCACCTTGGATGATGAGTTTACTGTCCGTGAAGCATTTAAAAGTCCTCTTCGGTTCAGTAAAATGTAGGAGCGTCCGACTATAAGATTTTAGTGGACGCTCCGTAACCTCTCAAAGCTCAAGTAGGGTTGTTACTCTTGTGAGAGTATACGGCACATACCTTTTAGGGTTACGACAAAGGTAATTTTTTTTAATACATTCTGCGGTGACATTTGTCAACGTAAACTGCCTTACCTTTGTTACCACAGAGTCGAATGTAGCTTGATATTTCAAACCCTATTCGCCTCAACAAAAAATCCGCTCGAAATAGCTCAGCTTTGCTGGAACGATTTCAGCAGCGGTATGGTGTAAAAACGCGATTACCCCCTATTTCGGTATAAAGACAACTCTCAAGGATTAAAGGTACAAATTATCATTGTTTCAAGGAGATGAAAGCATTAGCAGATTTACTGAAAGAACGCATCCTGGTCTTAGATGGCGCCATGGGAACCATGATCCAGCGCTACAAGCTGGACGAAGCAGGTTACCGGGGTGAACGCTTCGCTGACTGGCATCAGGACATGAAGGGTAACAATGATATCCTATGCCTGACACAGCCTAAAATTGTGGAAGATATTCACCGAGAATACCTTGCTGCCGGTGCCGATATCATAGAAACGAATACCTTCAACGCTACTAGTATCTCGCAAGCGGACTACGCCATGGAGGAAATCGTTTACGAACTCAATAAGGCTGCGGCTAGCATTGCCTGCCGTGCCGCTATTGATTTCAACGAACAGCATCCTGATAAGCCCCGCTTTGTAGCTGGCGCTATTGGCCCACTTAACAAGACCCTTTCTCTCTCTCCTGACGTCAACGATCCTGGCTATCGCGCAGTTACCTTCGACGAGGTAGTAGAGAGCTACAGTGAGCAGATCAACGGCCTCCTGGATGGGGGTGCAGATCTACTGCTAGTCGAAACTATTTTTGACACCCTCAACGCCAAAGCTGCCCTTTTCGCTATCGAAACGATCTATGCTGAACGGGGTCGGCGCTGGCCCATTATCATATCCGGCACCATCACGGACGCCAGTGGTCGCACGCTATCCGGACAAACGGTAGAATCGTTCTGGATTTCAGTTATGCACTCCCAACCACTCTGTATTGGGCTCAATTGTGCTTTGGGTGCCGAGGAGATGCGCCCACACCTGCAGGCCTTGTCTAAAGTAGCATCCTGCTTTGTACATGCGTATCCGAACGCCGGTTTACCCAATGAGTTTGGGGAATACGATCAGGATCCGGAAATCATGCAGGCCTTTATCCGCGATTTTGCGGCCAGCGGTTTTGTAAACTTGATTGGTGGCTGTTGTGGTACCACGCCCGAGCACATAGCTGCTATGGCCAAGGCCGTAGAAGATTTACCGATCCGGAAACCAACCCAAGTATCTGAATACACGATGCTGAGTGGTTTAGAGCCACTAGTCATTCGACCAGAGACCAACTTTGTCAATGTAGGTGAGCGCACCAATGTAACGGGTTCGCGCAAGTTTGCCCGTCTGATCAAAAACGGCGACCTAGCCGAAGCACTAGATGTAGCTCGCCACCAAGTGGAAGGCGGCGCCCAGATCATTGATGTGAACATGGACGAAGGCCTGCTGGATAGTAAGGCTGCCATGGTCAACTTTCTAAATCTGGTAATGGCAGAACCAGATATTGCTAAGCTGCCCATTATGATCGATTCCTCCAAGTGGGAAGTGATCGAGGCTGGCTTGAAAACCGTGCAGGGTAAATGCGTGGTAAACTCCATTAGCCTGAAGGAAGGGGAAGAAGAGTTCATTCGTCAGGCCAGCCTAGTACGGCGTTATGGAGCGGCAGCCATTGTCATGGCTTTCGATGAAAAAGGCCAAGCAGATACTATCAAACGAAAAGTGGAAATTTGTGAACGTGCCTATCGTACGCTCGTGGATCGAGTAGGTTTTCCACCACAGGATATCATCTTTGATCCCAACATTTTTGCGGTAGCTACGGGTATTGAAGAGCACAACGAATACGCCATCAACTTCATTGAAGCGACGCGCCAGATTAAGGAGCGTTGCCCCGGTGCCAAGATCAGTGGCGGGGTAAGTAATGTATCGTTCTCTTACCGAGGCAACAACGTAGTCCGGGAAGCCATGCACGCCGCCTTCTTGTACCACGCTATCCGTGCGGGCATGGATATGGGTATTGTAAATGCCGGTATGATTGAGGTGTACGAAGAAATTCCGGAGGAGCTACTCAAACGCGTAGAAGACGTCCTCTTCAACCGCCGTGAAGATGCTACCGAGCGCCTAACGGAATTTGCCGAACGCGTAAAAGGAGACGGTGGCCGCCAAATTAAGCGCGACCTGAGCTGGCGCGAAGGCACGGTGCAGGAGCGTCTCTCCCACTCCTTGGTAAAAGGAATTACCGAATACATTGTGGAAGACACCGAAGAAGCCCGGCAAGCCTACGATCGCCCCTTGCAGGTAATCGAAGGCCCGTTAATGGATGGAATGAACGTGGTAGGCGACCTATTTGGCGCTGGTAAAATGTTCTTACCCCAAGTGGTAAAGAGTGCCAGGGTGATGAAAAAATCCGTAGCCTACCTTACCCCCTATATAGAAGAAGAAAAAGCAGAAGGGGCTGGTGGTTCCAAAGGAAAAATCCTGATGGCTACAGTGAAGGGAGACGTACATGATATTGGTAAAAATATTGTGGGTGTAGTGCTCGCGTGCAACAACTACGAGATCGTTGACATAGGGGTGATGGTACCGGCCAATAAGATTCTGGAAGCTGCCCGGGAGCACAATGTGGACATTATCGGATTGAGTGGCTTGATTACCCCCAGCCTGGACGAAATGGTCTTTATGGCACAGGAAATGCAACGCCAGGGCTTTACCATTCCACTCCTTATCGGTGGAGCAACAACCTCTAAGACCCACACCGCCGTTAAGATTGAGCCCGAATATAAAGGCCCTGTAATCCACGTACTAGATGCTTCACGCGCCGTTGCGGTAGCTAGTTCGCTCTTGGGTGAAGACGAAGACCAACGCAGCAATTTTGTCCTAGATACTCAGGCTAGCTATAAGCGAATCCGTGATCAACGTGCGGGCCGTACCAGCCATAAAAAATACCACAGCATTACGGATGCCCGAGCCAATAAGTTACAGTTGGACTGGGACAACTACACGCCACCGGTACCACAGCAACTGGGCGTACAAGTAGTCGACCAGGTAGACCTGGAAGTTTTAACTGACTATATCGACTGGACGCCCTTCTTCAGTTCCTGGCAGCTAGCGGGTAAGTTCCCGGCCATTCTCAAAGACGAGATTGTGGGAGAGGAAGCACAGAAACTCTACAATGATGCCCGCTCCATGCTACGGCAGATCATTGATGAGAAGTGGCTGCAAGCCAAGGCCGTCTTTGGTCTGTTCCCAGCGAACACGGTAGCGGATGATGACATTGCCATCTACACCAACGAAGAGCGTAATACCACTCAGCTCACCCTCCACCATCTCCGTCAGCAAGCACAGAAAGCCGTTGGGCGCCCTAACTTGTGCTTGACTGATTACCTCGCTCCTGCGGACAGTGGCAAGGGTGACTATCTCGGTGCATTTGCAGTCACTGCCGGTATGGGCATAGAAGAGCACGTTGCCCGCTTTGAGGCGCAGCAAGATGATTACAATGCTATTCTCCTCAAAGCACTTGCTGATCGTTTGGCGGAGGCCATGGCAGAGTACATGCACGCCCTGGTCCGTACCCAACACTGGGGTTACGCCACTGATGAAGGCCTGGACAATGACGCACTGATCGCTGAGCAATACCAAGGCATCCGCCCGGCACCGGGCTACCCCGCCTGCCCCGAGCATACGGAGAAAGGCTTGCTCTGGGACTTGCTTGATGTGGAAAATCACATCGGTATCAGTTTAACGGAAAGCTACGCTATGTACCCAGCGGCAAGTGTAAGTGGTTGGTACTTTGCTCATCCGGAGGCCCGCTACTTTGCGGTACGCGGCGTGCAGGATGATCAGGTAGTAGATTATGCGGAACGGAAGGGTATGCGTGTGAAGGATGCGGAACGATGGTTGGCGCCGATTAGGGAGTGAAAGTGGAATTGGAATTAGAATAAGAATTAGAGTTAGAATAAGAATTGGAATTACCTATTCTAAACCATCTGAGACAGTCGAGAGCAGCAAGTTTTTTTTTTGGCTGGGGTGACCTTTGGTGTCTCAGGTGGTTTTACAATTAAAATGATGCGCTAGAGAATGTTGGAGTAGACTGGCAAAGATCACTAGACGCTAAGAAAAATTCCGATATTTCGGCCCTAATCAAAACCCGAGCGAACTGCCCATGAGCACCACCACAAAGACAATTCTTAGCCTGACATTACTTTTCTTACTGGGTGTAGCTTGTACCGAAGAGCAAGCAGAAAACCCTCCGGTAAAGAACGCCATCCAACAGCCGATCAATCCGAACGGGGATAGTGAATTGGCCCTACTGATGCGAGCCATATACGACGAAGCTCGAATAATGAAGAAGCAACTGGCTAATGGCGAACCCATCACCATAACGCTCGATCACGAAGCTATCCTTACGGCTCATGCTACTGAACCAGACAAAGCCGCATCCGATACATTCAAGTCATTCGCGAGTGCCTACCTAAGAGCAGTTGAAGAGCTAAAGATTGCTCCCCCGGAACGACGGGTCAATATCTATGATCAGATGGTCAGCACATGTATGGGTTGTCACCAGATGCTATGCCCGGGGCCTATGGCTAGGATTAGGCATCTGCAGTAAGGCAGGAATGATCCGGCTACGCTAAAGCTTCGTCGGACATTGGAATTAGAATAAGAATTAGAGTTAGAATTTTTGAACCACCTTAGGCACCAGAGAACACCTAAGTCATTTTGAACCACATAAGACACATAAGAGCACATTAGCCTTTCTTATGTATCTTATGTAATTCCTCAAAATAGCTACTGCTAATCCTCAGAATAGAAGTAAAGGTGGAAAGTAAATTATAGTTAGCCCCCAAACCCTCTTACATTCGAACCCTCTAACTAATACAACTAATTTAACCAACTAAGACCGACGTAGGAGGTCGAACTAAATCAACCAATTCAACTAACAACGGCCGACGTTAGGAGGCTGAACCAAATTCAACTCCCCTTACTTCTCGCTCACAAAATGAAACTGAATCTCCGGGTGGTTATCCTGCGCCATCTTTAAGCTCCAGGCACTTTCGGCCAGGTACACAATCTCTCCAGCTTTATCTCGGCCTAGATCGCGTTTACGGCGTTGGAGGAATTCTTTCATAGCGGCCTCATCATCGCTGGTGACCCAGCAAGCTTTGTACAAATTGAGGTGATCATAACGGCATTTGGCACCGTATTCGTGCTGGAGACGGTACTGGATCACATCAAACTGCAGCGCACCTACCGTACCGATGATTTTGGCATTATCGAAATCGCGGATAAAGAGTTGGGCTACGCCCTCGTCCATAAGCTGGTCCAAGCCTTTATTGAGCTGCTTGGTTTTCATAGGATCAGCATTGATGACGACTCGGAACTGCTCGGGGCTGAAACGGGGAATGCCTTTGAAGTGCAGCTCCTCCCCTTCCGTAAGGGTATCCCCGATTTTGAAGTTACCAGAATCATACAAGCCAACCACATCACCGGGGTAAGCTTCCTCCACTACAGTCTTCTTCGAGGCCATAAAGCTAGTGGGGTTGCTAAACTTAATCTTCTTGCCCTGGCGTACGTGTAGGTAGTTCGTATTGCGCTCGAAGGTGCCAGAGCAGATACGTAAGAAGGCGATCCGGTCGCGGTGACGCGGATCCATATTGGCGTGGATCTTGAAGACAAAACCCGTAAACTGATCCTCCTCCGGACGCACTAAACGTTCTTCCGTAGGGCGAGGAAGTGGTGTAGGTGCAATGTCAACGAAGCAATCTAACAATTCTTTTACGCCAAAATTATTGACCGCTGAGCCGAAAAAGACAGGGCTCAGATCACCATCCAGGTATTCTTGTTTTTCGAAAGGCGGATAAACTTCATTGATCATAGTCACTTCGCCGCGCAGCTCCTCGGCAGCATCCTCACCCACCATGTTATCCAGCTCGGGATCATCTAAGTTGTCAAATTCGATGACCTCCTCTGGGCGTCCTTGCTTGTTGTCCGGGCGGAATAAAATGAGGCGTTGCTCAAACAGATTATACACCCCTTTGAAACGATCTCCCATGCCAATTGGCCAACTCAATGGGCGGGCGTTAAGGTGAAGTTTCTGCTCAATTTCGTCAATGAGATCAAAGGCCTCTTTACCGGGGCGGTCCAGCTTGTTGACAAAAACAATCACTGGTGTTTTGCGCATACGGCATACCTCTACCAATTTCTCGGTCTGTTCCTCCACACCTTTCGCAACGTCGATCACAACAATTACCGAGTCTACCGCTGTGAGCGTCCGGTAGGTATCTTCCGCAAAGTCTTTGTGACCAGGGGTATCCAGGATATTGATCTGGAGATCGCGGTATTCAAAGGCCATGACTGAAGTAGCTACCGAGATACCACGCTGGCGCTCGATTTCCATAAAGTCGGAAGTGGTGCTCTTCTTGATCTTATTGCTCTTCACGGCACCAGCCGTCTGGATGGCTCCACCAAAGAGGAGCAACTTCTCCGTAAGGGTGGTTTTACCGGCATCTGGGTGAGCCACAATTCCAAAAGTGCGGCGCTTACTTAATTCTGTAGAAAACTTACTCATCTGAACTGAAAGTGATCGTTTAGCCCTCTGGCTGTTTTGCGGCCGCAAAGATACAGGAATCAGAGGAGGATCAATAGTTTGGAAAACTAAACCTCAAAAGTAGGATTGCACTTTTCAGGTAATCACAGTTACCTTTCACGAAAAAGCGCAATAAAGGATAAGCATTTAGATAAGATTCTTAGTATTTTACCATCTAAATGCAATAAGGTATGCTTAAGGCATGCTCAAAAAACAACCTAAACTAAACTCCACCTATGCGTTCTTTACATTTACGCGCGCTACTCGTAGCCTGCCTTCTACCGCTATTAGTACAGGCTCAACTTCTGACCGGAGAAAAAGCTAAAAGCCAATTCCCCGGTGCCATCACGGTACGTCTAGACGACGGTAATCCCGTACCGCAATTCGTTCGTTTTTCCGTCCACCAACACTTTGATACAGAAGCTGTATTTCACTGGTTGCGAAAAACCACTCAGCTGGATGAACGAACTACTTTTGAGTACCTCAATACCGAGCGTGACCAACTGGGTATGAAACACCATCGCTACCAGCAGCTATTCGAAGGTATTCCCGTACACGCGGGCACCCTTATCCTACACGAACAAAATGGACGAGTCCGCTCCATTAATGGCGAGCTATTCGCTTTGGATGCTCGTTCAATTAGTACAGGTATTAATGCTCAGGACATTGTTGAAAAAGCTTTGCACCACTACCCCGCCCAGCAATACGCCTGGGAAGTAGGTACAGCCCACCGGGCAGGGCCACTGGCTACGCCGCCAGAAGGCAAGTTGGTTTGGGTCTCGGAAGGGTTATCCTTCGAAACGGAGGACTTCCAATTAGCTTACGAATTGGATATTTACGCCATTCGCCCGCACCTTCACCGCCGCATTTGGCTAGACGTTAATACGGGAATGGAAATCGCGGGTGAACACCGCAGCTGCCACACCGACACCCCCGGTACCGCACAGACCATGTTTAGCGGTGTACGCCCCATCACTGCCTTCCAAAATACGAGCGGTGTTTTTGAAAGCAGGGAGACTGGCCGCGGCAATGGTATCTCTACCTACAATACCAACTATACCGGCGACTACGCCTCCGCTTATCTATGGACCGACGATGACAACGACTGGGAAGTAAACGACGGCTCGGATGAAGGCATGGAATGCCACTGGGCTACAGAAGCCTTCTACGATTTGCTGCTAGACGAATTTGGCCGCAATAGCTTAGACGATGCCGGTTTTGAGCTAATTAGCTATACCCGCTACACCCCCGAATTCGCCAATGCCTTTTGGAATGGCCAGTTCGCTACTTTTGGCTCCGGCGCGACTGGTTCCGTTTTGGATCGTTCACTTGCCTCGGTAGAGGTCACTTCGCACGAATTCACGCACGGTCTCACCGAATTTACGGCGGGCCTGATTTACGCTAGTGAATCTGGTGCCCTAAACGAATCTTTTAGCGACATCTTCGGCCTGTACCTCGACTTTAAGCTGCGCCCCGAAGCCGGCAACTGGACGATGGGCGAAGAATCTACCTCCTCTGGTGAGGGTATCCGCTCAGCAGAGAATCCCAACTTCCACGGCAATCCTGATTGTTACGGCGGAGAGTTTTGGTTTGACGGCGGTGGTGTACACACCAATAGTGGCGTGAGTAACCACTGGTACTACCTCCTTTCTGAAGGCGGCGAGGGTACCAACGACCTGGGTGATGATTACGATGTAGAAGGGGTTGGCATTGATGTTGCCGCACAGGTTGCCTACCGGAATCTGGTGGTTTATCTTACTCCTTCTTCCAACTACGCGGATGCAGCTTTCTATTCTCAGCTAGCAGCCACCGATTTATACGGCCGTTGCTCCAGCATTTTTGCTAGTGTTGCCAACGCCTGGTTTGCCGTAGGCGTGGGTGTACCCGTAAGTGAAGAACTGGAAGCTGATTTTACCGCGCAGCAAGTGCACTGCGAAGTGCCCGCTGAAATTCAATTCCTGAATCGTAGTTCCTTTAGCGAAAGCGCCGTTTGGGATTTTGGTGACGGCAATACCAGCACCGACTACTCTCCGATCCATACTTATACTGGTGCAGGCGTTTACGATGTACAGCTGATTTCGACGGGTTGTGAAATGGGGTCGGATACAATTCTGCGTGAGCAATATATTGTGGTTGATCCCGAAGCGGATGCTTGTGACACGATCGTCATGGTGCAAACCGGACAAATTACCGTCGAGGCTTGTAGTGGTATCATTTTAGATCCGGGTGGTGACGGTCCTTACCAGAACAACGTCAACTCCACAATAACGGTAGAAGCGCCTGGCGATAGCCCATTCACCATCAATTTGATTTCGGCGGCGATTGAATCTGGCTGGGATTACCTCTACATCTATGATGGCCTCAATGCCAGTGCTCCGCTATTAGACGTACTTAGTGGTAATTTTAGTGATCAGACCTACGTAACAACCGGCGGCAGTTTCACACTAGTCTTCACCACGGATGGCTCAGTTGTTAGAGATGGATTCCTGATTCAATTTGAAAGCGAGGGTGGCTCAGCACCGCCTACTGCCGGCTTTGACGTAAGCACGCCCGTGGCGCTAGTAAGCGAACCAATCCAGCTATCCAGTACGGCCGTAAATGCCAGTTCAAGCTGGTATGATATGGGTGACGGAACGATTCTTTACGAAGAGAGTCCTACCCACCGTTACACGAGTGAAGGCACCTTCACCATTATGCAAGTGGTAAGTAGTTGTTCTACGCTAGACACCGCTTACCAGGACGTTACAATTGCGGGCAGTAGTACCCTCACACTCGAACCAGACTCCATTTGTGTAACACTCGTTTCCGGCGAAAGCCTGGATACTACCCTAAGCCTGACTAATACCGGCGATGGTTCCCTTTTCTATGAATGGGAAGCTCCCACTGCTGATTGGGCAACTTTGAGCGGCACAATTGGCGTATTAGCGGCAGGAGACAATACCACTACCGGAGTAAACATTCAAACAGGTGACCTGCTAGAAGGCATTTATGATCAGGTACTGACGCTCTACGCAGGCGACGAAAATGATCCCGTGCGGCAGGTTTATGTAAAACTCACCGTTATTGGGGTACCACAAATTATTACCACCCCCAACCCGACGGACTTTGGGAATGTATTTAGTACGCTTAGCTACGAGCAATCCTTTACCATTGAGAATAACGGTACGGGAACACTAGTAGTGGAAAGCTGGTCTAATGGCCTGAGTGATTACAGCATTGACCTTCCTCCTTCTTTTGAGCTTCCAGCCCTGGCTAGTGCGACGGTAACCGTAATGCTGGACCCTTCTACAACCGGAAGCTTAGATGACATCCTCAATTTCCAGACCAATGCGGGCAGCTACGATCATCAGTTGCTGGCCAATAGTGTACCCGCCCCGATTGCTGGCGTAGATCCTACCATGATTTGCGTAACCTTGGAGGCCGGACAAAGCACTATTGAAGGGGTAACCATTAGCAATACCGGTGGCTCCGAACTCAACTACGAATGGGGCGCTACCGGAAGTATTCTGGTTTGGATGTACGGCGTAGACCAAATTGGTGAAGGCCAGGCCGTATTGAATATTCTTGACACTTATCTACCTGATGTAGAAGTTGTCGTGTACGAAGGAGATAATACTACCGAATTGGCTGCCTTACTGGCGGAGGCCAGAGTGCTAATCATGCCAGAGTCCGAGTTTGGCTCTGCTACCGTATTCAGCGCAGCGGCACCAGCCATTCAAGATTTCGTTTCCTCCGGTGGTGGCTTAATTCACGCTATGGGCGGCATTGGCGAACCCGTCTTGAACACGGGCGTTTTTGAGGGCGTAGAATCGCTGGGCTCTTCTTCCGAATCGCTGATCGTTATTGAACCGGATCACCCGCTGATGGTGGATGTGACCGGCCCACTGACGGCACTTAACTTTACTCAAGGATATAACTTCTCTTCGCCGGAACGCACGGATGTTCTAGGCATGTTCAACGAAGAGAATTCTGTCTTGAGCGCCCAGGAATACGGAGCAGGACGAGCCGTGTTTATCGGCTTTGACTACTTTGCCGTAACCCCTTACGCCGAGCAGATCATGGCCAATGCAGTCAACTGGGTATCCACCGCCGGCGTTGGTGGCCTACCGAGTTGGTTAAATATTGATCCGATTAGCGGCACCGTAGAAGCCGGCAGTAGTGAGACAGGCAACTTTGAATTTGATGCCACTGGCCTTTCTACTGGCACTTACGAAGCAAATGTCTTTTTGATTTCCAACGATCCGGCTAACCCAGAAATCCTGGTCAATGTGAAACTAATTGTGGTAGCACTGCCAGAGGTAGACTTCATTGGTGATCCATTGTTCAGCTGTGATGGTCTGGTGAACTTTACGGACTTAAGCCAAAACGAGCCGGCTAGCTGGGAATGGGACTTTGGCGACGGGAATACTTCTACGGAACAAAACCCCTCGCACTTGTATACCAGCAACGGCCTGTACACCGTGAGTCTCACCGCTTGTAACGATCTGGGTTGTGAGGTAGAGGAGAAAATCGCCTATGTGCAAATAGACCTGGAAGGCAGCTTCTGTGACACCCTCGTGATGCAGGATGATCAGATAGAAACCCTGACGGGCTGTACGGGCTACATCCTTGATGATGGTGGTATTGACGGCAACTATACTAACAACTTCTTCTCTACGGTACACCTACTTCCTGAGGGAGCAGATGGTATCACCCTACACGTAGAAGATTTCCTCTTGGAAGGTTGCTGCGACTACGTTTACGTATACGATGGCCCTACCACTGGTAGTCCTCTCATTGGTCAGTACAATGGCACTGATCTAGTAGCTGGTGATATGATTTCTTCCACTGGCGATGCTATGACGATTGTCTTTGATACCGATGGGAGCGTAACCTACAGTGGTTTTGTATTCCGCTACGAGTGTAGTGGTGTGGCCCCCGTTGCTGGTTTCAGTCATGATACCGATATGGACTGCCTGAACACCGTGAACTTCACCAATGCGAGTCTGCACGGTGAATCATACCTATGGGACTTTGGTGATGGTACAACCTCTGAGGAAGAGCACCCCACACATCATTTCAGTACAGCTGGCCACCAAATCGGTAGAACTTGCCGGACGGAAAGTCACCAGGTTATTGGTGTTTTCCTGTGCTGGCATATCGATATCCAGATCGAAGGGTACACTGCTGATGTTTACTATTTCTTCGTGTACGCTGGTACCGAAATCATTGCTTACCGTCAAGCTTACCGTCTGGTTGCCAGCTGTACTGAAATGATGTGTGGGGTGCTCTTCCTCAGAGGTTGTACATCACCAAAGTCCCATAGGTATGATTCACCGTGCAGACTCGCATTGGTGAAGTTCACGGTGTTCAG
>JBCBWU010000175.1:0-15801 GCA_039816955.1 Bacteroidota bacterium | reverse complement strand
AAAGGGCTCAACTTGTTGGGTTTGTTCATTGATTCGCAGTACGCCTACCTGAGAGGCCAGTAAAACGGTGGTGTCATCCGGGAAGTGAAAGTCAAAGATATTGCCACGGATTGCCGTGGATTGTGGCTCAAATACTCCGGTGGATTGTAGTTGTTTATTTAAACGGCAAACTTTTGAGTTACCACTACCGATCCAAAGTTCATCACCTTTGCTACCGATAGCGTAGCGAATTTTACCCACCTCATCAGGAATGATGATTTCCTGAGTAGCTCCATCCGGTGTTATCAGAAAGGTACCTTTATAAGTGTTAACCAAAATACTGTCTTGACCTAATTCGACCATCCCCCGAGTACTCACTTGGTAAGGTAAATCGTGTAGATAGTTTTGAAATGGGTTGGTCGACATGCTCAACTTAACCAGGCCACTGGTTGAGCGGAACCAGAAATCGCCATTTCGTGATACCCGGGCGTGAGAAGCTGGATCTAATTGTAAGTCCAGTTGCATGGCCAGTAGTGCTACTAGGTCATCCTCAATGAGCTGATGACCTTTTTCTAAGCGGATTCTCTCTTCCTGGTGCCTAAGTATAAAACCTTCTCCATTGAGCAAGTCCAAATTTGCTTGAGAATTGAAAGTTCTTATACCACCTCGGTAATATAGATGAGGTGCAGCTGGTGGGGTGTTGGTAAGGGATACCTGGACTAAATCTGAAGAGGTCATTCCCCGTTCAACGCTTTGGGTCGGGGCCCATAGGTCGAAGTTTTGTCCCAGGTAATAATGAATAGGATCTTCTGTAAATTGAGACCAGGTTTGTACCACATCCCCGTTATTTTCGAGTAACCGTAGTGGTTCACCGGTAGTCAATTCCCAAAAGCGATTGTCTGGTGCGGGATAAACGCGCCGGGTCCCGTATTCCTTTTTTCTACTTTCGGGCTTCGGCTCGAATACTCTTTTCAATTCACCATCATAACGCCAAAGTCCTTTCGTAGCAGTACAGATGTAAATGACGTCTTCCCTTCCAATAATCTGGATATCCCGCCAGTTTAAGCGGTGAATTGGTAGTTCTTTAGCCCCTGGAAGAAATTCATCCAAGGTGTAAAATTGCTGATCTTTGGGAACGAAAATCCGCATGCTTTGCTCACCGGCATTACCACCTACAATCCAAATGTTGTTATCGCGATCGCTGGCGATACCCCAGATTCGTTCTAGCCTGGATTCTGCAGGGCCGTAAGTCTTGAATTGATGCCCATCAAAGCGAACCAGCGATTCCCCCTGTGAAACCATCCAGGTATTACCGAGCCTATCTTCAATCCAGTCCGTTAGAAGCCAAGATGGTAAGCCGTCTTTGCGGCCCCATTCAGTTACTTCTAGCATGTATGGTCCCAGCGGAATAGAACTAACTACATTTTGGCCCCAGACCAAAACTGAGAAAAAGACAAGCAAGAAGACATATAACAACCTGACAATACAAGCAACCAAGGGTGGCTGAGATTTAATTAACGGGGATTCATGCTGGAATTAAAAAGCATTAATACGAATTGGGAAAAGTGTCTTCTGTTTCCTGTAAGATACGAGTGTTTTACAACTCTTTTAATTCCGCACGAGATTTGTGTTTACAAATTGGTTGCTTCTGCCTTTGAAAATCGACTACAAGCGTATTCCCCCCCTCCATTTTGTTAGTAAATCTGGACTCAGCACCTCTTTGGCAGCTACAATTGAACATTTACGCAATTCGTACCTGCCGTGATCATATTCCCATTGTTCGCTAAACTCTTTTGATGATTTCCAAGTCAAATCGTCTGATACCTGCTCATATAAAGTGCCTTGATTTTCTTTGACGGCTAAAAGGTAATCAGCTTTGGCCTCTATGATATGCTCTGCGATTTCAGTCTGACACCCTATGGCATCTATGCTCCCCGCAAGTCGAGAGACGCTAACAATTCTGGAATAGCTGTAATCTCATTACTCATGTCCTCAAAGTCTTCTCCATTCGATAACAGCGTACAAAAGGCAATGAAAAGGATATCTTTGAGGCGGTGTAAACAACGCTTTTCTACTCGTGGATCATCCACTTGGCTAAATAGACTTTCAACTGATTGTTGCATCTTTTGCAGCACAATATCTTGTTTTAGCGCGAATATGCATTTTGGTGCGTTTGCCCTAGTAAAATAGTACTGTCTTTTTTTTTAGAAAAGTACTACTTATATTTACACTGTATTTAGTAGTCATAATCACATGGAAAAAGAAAACAACTAGTCTGGTAACCATTCTCTTTGGTTTACTTCCTAATCAATTCTTTTCTCCATCACGTCTTTAAATAATGTGTCAGTAAGCAAAGTTTTTGCTAGCGGACCTTGAGTGCAGGTGATTTGTGTAATCGTGTGCCAATAAGCTAATTCTATCAATTGTAGGGTTGGCCTTGCTGCATGTAGTGCAGAACAGATTTTGAGTACCCTAAATCGTGGTGCGCCGTAACGACCAACAAATTTTATATCTTATGAAAAAAATTACAAGACACAGCCTGCTGGCTATTTCTAGTAGGGAAATAGCAATGGCTATAGTGCTTCCTTTTCGACGGCTTTGGCAGGTAAGGCTAGCGTTTTTACTAATAGCCATCTTTACTACTAGCTGGAGTTTAGCCGGTCAGACTTGTGATTGCACTGATTACATTTATCTAAATGATGAAGATTTCAACGTCGTACACAAATTTCGTGTTAATTCAGCTGATGGTTCAGTAATGGAGATAGGTGACCCCTGGTTTGATGCAAGTATTGTTGCGCCAGGCTTAGCTCCTCATGGTGTAGCAGGTGATTTGAATGGTGCTATTTTTATTGGCCAGAATTTTGTAGGGAATAATCCTATTATGAAAATCGGCTGTACCGGAAATTTAATCGATGCTGGAGCTATTCCTGATCTAAACCATGCACTTACTAATATGGGATCAAGAGATGGGATTATTTATACCACTAACGATGATGAGGATGTTATAGCAGCCTACGATCAATGCACCGGTGCTCTTTTAGGGCAAATAAATGTGCATGGAGGAGGTGGCGAAGTTTCGTTCTGGGGTTACTATCAGGATGATACCAACTGGTACGTAGTAGATCGAGAGCTTAATTGTGTTTATACTGGTAGCTTAGATATAAGCCTGTACACTTTTCCTCCTACCAATGCAGGTACTGAGCTGTTTTGTTTAGACGGTGTCAATCGAGGAATGGGACTGACAAGAGACGCCGATGGCAATTGGTATATTGTCGTAAGACAGGGTTTTTCTGGTGGTTCAAATGGCGTAGCCATTCAAAAATACAGCCCCACGGGTACATTGCTAGCTACCATTAATAACGATGGCGATCAAGGGCCAAATATGGGTAATGGCGAAGCTGATTTTTGGGGTGCTAGAGGGATTGTCTACAGCCCCATGTCTAACCTTTTATATGTTTCCAGTTTGGAAAATTGTATCTCTGTTTTTGATACTGCTTTAGTACAGCAATCCAGCTTAAATATCGGTAACCCAGCTGGTGGAGCACCTAAAGGAATAGGTATTCTTACCGAATGTTGTCCAACTAATACCATGCTAGCCATAGATGAAACTATTTGCTTTAGTGGAACCAATGAAACAGTGTTTCTACAAGAGCTGATTGATTGTGGTAGTAATGGGGGAATCTGCGAAGGTACCTGGACCAATACGGTCACCAATTCTAACTTTTCTTTTGATGACTGTGCCTCAACTGTAACAGTGAGCGGTGCAGGCTGTAGCACATTTGAGTTGTCCTCACCAGGGACAAATTCAAACGCTCAATGCCCGGAATTTACAATCACAGTTGAGGTTTGTGCATCTGCGCCTCCCGGAAATGATACGCCTACTACTACAGCTGGTACCTGTGATATGAGTATGACGTCTAACAACGATGCGAGTATTACTATTCCCGGTATTTCAGGTGCGGACGTAGTAGGTATCAGCTCTGCTGGTGCTACCATGTATGATGGTTCTTCTTATGATGCCTCCGCTGCCGCTGCTGATTTGGAGTTAGTTCCTGGCTCAAATGAAGTTACCTTCTCTGGGTTAGAACACGGTCAGGATTACTTTGTACGCTTATTTAATATGGGTAATGAGTGTTCTATCGATGTAATGGTAACTGCAGCAACCATCGATTGTAATTGCACACCACCCAGTGATGTAGCCGCCTTTGCTATTCAAGCTTCTTGTAATGAAGATGGTTCTATTAATGATGATGGCTATTTACAGCTCAGTACGGTTACCGGAGGCCTATCTTACGAAGTCAATGTTGGTAGTGCAAACGATGGAACAGGAACGCGTACAAGTTTAGTTGGTGCTAGCTTCCCATTACAAATTCAAACCGGTATCGAGAACCCATCGGGTAGTCAAGTTTATAACATTCGGATTTACGCTGAAGATGTCGGTGGTGCAGCCAACTGCTTTGTCGATGTAATGGTTACCATGAATGAACAAGACTGTACGCTGGGCTGTGACTGCACAGACTTCATATATCTCAATGAGCCATCAACAGGTGAGGTATTGAAGTTTCAAGCTTCTCCCAACTCAATAGGTTTGATACCTGTGGCGGGAGCGAATGGGATCCCGTGGTATCCTGGCAGTTCGGGAGGGAGTCAATTACAATCACCTCACGGTATAGCAGTTGACATTAACGGTAAATTATATATTGGGCAAAGAGGCACTGATTCAAGGATCAGAACATTGAACTGTTTGGGTGAGATTGATCCCGTCGACGGAAGTGAAATTAGATATACTGATGATTATGGACAAAACTTCTTCATCTCTGGCAGTACGCTATATTACAATTCTTCCGGGGGGCCAACGGCAAACAACATTTGTTCTGGGCAAGAATTGGGTCAGGCCTGTTTGAATGACCCATTTGGAAATCCTACTCCCCCATTTGGGGCTTCAAATCCTGCCGATGACAATTTGTGGGGCCTCCATTACAATGAAAATACGGGAAGGGTCTACGCCACTGGCCGAGGAAATGACCTTCGTGCAGTTTGGTCGTTTACCTTGGAGGAATTAGAAGCTAGCATAGCGAATAATACTTGTATTGACCCGATCGTAAGCGTTGGTCCTAGCCCTACGGTGAACGTTGGCGAAAGTTTCCTCCCGAGCGACGCAGAAGGCGTTTTTGGGGTGGTGAGCGATAACGATGGAAATATTTTTGTTATTGTGAATATAGCCCCGGGCGAGTTTACAAATTCAACGATTTATAAGTACGACTCAACCGGAGGTTTTTTGATGGCAAGTGATTTAACTCCCGCAAGTGATGCCACAATAGGTATTACCTGGGTGGAGTCTGTCAACCGCTTGTACGTTAGTAATTTTACGGATGATCCTGCGATTGACTGTATCGCAGCCTTCGACCCCGTCACTCTAGAGTATTTGGGTACTGCTGCCCCCAATCCAAATTTACCTACTAACGACAGAGGAAAAGCCATCGGTACGGTAGAGGAATGCTGCCCATCAGCAAACAATCAATCCGTATACGTTTCACTGTGTGCTTTTGATACGCAGGATGATATTTTCCTCAATGAGCTCTTTCCCTGTGATGGTATAACCTGCGAAGGTGAATGGACTCCTCAGGATGCGGCCTCAATGGCTATTTATGATCCCTGTACCCAGGGGGTTAATCTCGATAATGCTAGTGAAGGTTGTTTCACTTTTGTACGTAGTTCGGATGGCTTGGGTGCCAATCGATGTGGTGCTTTTCGGATTGAGGCAGAAGTATGTATTACCTTGCCACCAACCAGTGATGAGCCAATTATTAATGCTGGCACCTGTGATATAAATAGCTTGCCTAACGAAGATGCTAGTGCTACCATCAATAATATTTCTGGTGCCGATATTGCAGGCGTGAGCACCGCCGGTGCTGTTGCATACGATGGCCCGGCCTATGCTCCAGCGAATGGCGTCGACTTAATTGACGTAGCTGGAGGAAGCTTGTCTCTCAATACCTTGGAGCATGGCCAAGATTATATTGTGCGTTTGTATAATATGAGTGATGGTTGTTTTACCGATGTCCCATTTACTACAGCAACCATCGATTGCGCTGCTTGTTCCTTAGATATTTTAGATGTAATAGCTACCTGTAACTTTGATGGAGTAGCCGGTGAAAGCACTTTTACCGTTCAAGTTGATTTGAGTTGGAATGTTGCAAGCCTAGCAACAGCCAGTGAACTTATAAATGTAAGTTTTGCTGGACAATCATTGACGATCGATCCTGCTGGTATAACAGCTGGTACGGATATGGTCACCTTCAATAATGTCTCTGGTCCGGCTTATGGTCAAGTTATCCAAGCTAGTTTTGCAACGACTACCGATTGTGTTGCTTCTAGCTACATTAACCTTGAAGCGTGTCCTGATCCTTGTGAAAATGGTGATTTGGGGGGTACCGTATTCAATGATGAAAATAATGATGGTATCTTCGATGTTGAAGAATCAGGTCAGGAAAATGTACTGGTCGAAATCTATGCTTGTAACGCAATGGATCCAGCATATACCGTCTATTCTGATGAAAATGGTAACTGGTCCGTACCCGTCGAAGCCAATCTAGTGTATCCCGTACGGGTAGAGTTTTCAACACCATTACAAAGTTTTCTGACACCAGCAGTAAATGGTACGAACAATAGGACTAATGTACAATTTGTGGACGCAGCAAGCTGCGTAGTCGATTATGCTGTCATAGATCCGCCACTAGTGTGTGAGACCAATACAGCGGTTTTTACGCCTTGCTATGTAATCGGGCGTCATGACAATTCTGCGGGACCAGATGATGTGTTTTTAAGCTTCAACTACTTAGCTAGTGGACCTAACCCGAACGATCCTGCTGCCATGAAGACGGTTTTAGCCACCAAGGATGAAATTGGTTCTACTTGGGGGGTTGCTGTAAATCCTAACAATCGAGATATTTATGCTGCTGCGGTACTGAAAGCACAGATTGGCCTTCCAGATAATGGCTTAGGTTCCATTTACACGATTGATCCAACCGGAACCAATGCGCCAACTGTACTGGTCGATATTCCGAACGTGGGAAGTATTCCTAATGATGTGGATCGTGGACTCACGGCGTTTAATCAGCGTGCAGATGACTTCGAAGCAGTTGTGAAAGTGGGAACTGTAGGGCTTGGTGATTTAGAAATTAATGAGGAAGGTGACCGGTTATACACAACTAACTTGTTTAACAAGAAGTTGATTATTATCGATCCAGCGACGGGTGCAATTCTTGACTCGATTCCGATTCCTGATCCAAATTGTGTAGGTGGAGAAATGCGTCCTTGGGCGTTAAGTATACACGGTAATGAGCTGTTTGCTGGCGTAGTTTGTGATGCCAGCGTAAGCCAGGATCGCGATGATCTAACGGCGTTTGTATACAAGATGGACCTTGTTTCAAATACTTTTTTAAGTACGCCTGTATTATCGTTCGATTTAGATTATGTACGTGGAAGGGCTTCAAATGGTGATGGTAATAGCAGTGCAGGTTTCTTTCCTTGGGTGATGAGTACGATTGCACAAGATTTTAGTGCAAGTTTTTCAGGAAATGGTTGGCGTATCTCTCGTCCTACTCCGATCTTGAGTGATATAGAGTTCGGACCTAGTGGAGAAATGATTCTTGGTTTTGCGGATCGTACGAGTTTCCAGATTGAGCAGTCTAGTCGCATGAGAGATGAAGATCCTGCCGGAAATATTCCTCGCCCACCCAATGTGCGGTTCTTTGCTGCCGGGGGGGATATTCTCCGGGCCTTACCCAATGCCGACGGGGAAACGTACACCATCGAAACACTAAATTATACTGGTACAGGTACTCCGTTGGAATTCTTTGCGCAGGATAATCTGGGAAATAGTCATACGGAGACTGCGTTAGGTGGCTTACTCGTACTACCCGGAAGAAATGAGGTGATGACAATGGTTTATGACCCATTCGGAATATTTGAACAAGGAGTTGAAGCTTACAATTTGACCAATGGAAATATTGTAAGAACATACAAGATAATTGATGACTCAGCTGGTGATACTGGTTTGTCTGGGAAAGGCACAGGACTTGGTGATTTAGAAATATTCTGTGAATCATTGGATGAGCTTCAGGTCGGTAACTACGTCTGGTTCGATCAAGACGAAGATGGTGTGCAAGATGCTTGTGAACCCCCGATAGACGGGCTAACGGTCAAGTTATATACTAAACCTACAACGGGCAATTCTGAACTGGTAGCCACCACTACTACTGGAGCCAATGGCGAGTACTACTTTACTGCTGCCGGTACCACCGGAGAAACCTGGGAAACGGGCTTTTCCGAAATCGTTGAGGGCGAATCGTATTTCATCGTCTTCATGGGCGATAGTTATGATGAGACGACGGACGAAATAACTGTTGGTACTACCAACTATCTCTTGACTACCAGTGACACTGTAGAAGGTAATAGTCCTGATCAAAATGACTCGGATGCTTCCGAAATGACGGTACCGGGCTTAGGTAATATGCCGGTGATCATGTTCACGGCTGAAGAAACTGATCACACTTTTGACTTAGGTTTAATAGCTCCCTTAGAGTGTCTGCTCACGCTTAGCGTGGCTCAGTCAGCCTGTATCGACAACAATGATGGTACCTTTACTGCTAATTATGACCTTGCAGTTAGTTGGATCGATCCTCCCGCCACTGGCGGTATCACGCTCACCTCCAGCGAAGGCACTCTTTCCAGTACTACAATTGATGCGGCTACGGTCGCTGGTTCCAGTAGTACCACGCTCACGCTCAGTGGCGTAGCTGCCGATGGTGCCGGCACGATTGACCTTACGGCCACCTTCGACGATGATATGACCTGTAACGTTTCTAATAGCTTCAAAGCACCTGTGCCTTGTGTTGATCCAGTCGGCACCTGCTCAGGTACTACCGGCCTGGGCGGAACCGCTTTTGCTGATGCTGATTACAATGGACAAGACGATTCAGATCCTGGCGTAGCTGGGATGACTGTCCGGGTGTTTGACTGCGTTGGCAATGAAGTATCTGGCTCTCCCACGTACACGGATGTAGACGGTAACTGGGCCATGGCTGATGGAATTATCACCGGCGAAGAATACCGCGTCGAATTTGAGCTAACTGAAACAGCAGCTTGTGATTATAAACCCACGGTTGTGACCGACCCATCCGGAGCGGACAATGGCACTACCGTACAGTTTGTGACAGCTCCAGCTTGTGCTGATATAGGATTGTCGGACCCCAGTCAGTGCAATCTACAACAATTGGTTTATACGCCATGCTACGTTCAAGACGATAATTTGTTTGGTCCTAATAGTGCTGAAGCTGTGGGAGCTGCCGTACCAGTTACGGCCACTGGTGAAGGAGGACCTGTTATGACGGTAAAAGTGCCAGGCACAGAAGTGGGCAGTACCTGGGGAGTTGGTTTTCAAAAAACAACAAGTACTACCTTTGTTGCTTCTTACCTGAAACGTAAGGCTGGCTTCGGTCCTGATGCTTCCGGCAGTGGTACAACAACCGGAGGGATTTATGTGCTACAGCCGCATCCAAATGGCTCAGCTTCCGCTACCCTCTTTGTGGATTTAGCTACCATCACCAATACAGGTACAGATCCACACCCAGACCCAGCGGACGATTGCACATCCGTGGAGTGGGGAGATACCAGTAACGATGCCTGTTGGTTCCATGACCTTAATGCCTGGAATCAGATCGGCCGAATGAGCCTTGGGGATATTGATTTTTCGCCGGATTACGAGCACCTGTTTGCCGTTAACTTGGCCAATCGCTCTTTGATCCGCATTCCGGTTGGTAATCCTATTGCTGTACCTACTCCGGGGGATATTACAGAGTATGATCTCTCCCCTTTTTACACGGATGCACGATCCGGCACTGCTGACTGGATCCCCTTCGCACTGGGTAAGCGTGAAGATAACGGCAAGATGTACCTGGGAGCCACGGCAAATGCCGAAACTACTCAAAATGCGGATCAGTTGGATGCCCTGGTATACGAATTTGATCCTACTGACCCTACTGGTACCATGACGCTCGTGGCACGCTTTGATCTTGATTACTCTCGGGAGGATTCCAGGATGCGTAGTTGCGTAATTAGTGACCCGGGGAGCCCAGATAATGGCACTAGCTTTTTCTGTGGCGCTACTTGGAATCCCTGGACCGAAAGCTACGATAATAGCAGCCCACGTAACCCCGTTCAGCCGGGTGGGGCGAGTGTTATGAAGTATTACGTTCGTTCCAATGGTAGCAAACACGAAATCATCCATCCTATGCCCATGTTCTCGGACATCGAGTTCACCGGTGACGGTAAGATGATTATTGGGATACGAGATCGTACCGCCGATATGTTCGGTGATGGCGTCGGTAGCCAGGAAGATTTCAACAGCACTTTGGTTTACGAGGCTGTTTCCGCTGGGGATGTATTGATCGCGGCTCCCAGCGGTGGCACCTACGTATTGGAAAATAATGGTCTAGTAGGCGGGATGAATAATGGTCACGCCCCTAATGGAAACGAGGGCCCGGGGGGGGTGAGTTCTTCGATGACAACAATGATGCTGATGTCGTTCCTCCAGACCCCTACAGTATCGGTGGACACGTACACGACGAAACCTCTTTTGGCGGTTTGGCCTTTGATCTGGCTACTGGAGAATTAATCATGTCCAGTATGAACCCTACCAATCAGACTTCCTCTGGAGGACTACAGTGGTTAAGTACTACTACGGGTACCCAAACGGACGGCGTTCGTTATTATGGTAATGCTACCGATTATGATTTTGGTAAAGCGGCCGGATTAGGGGACGTAGAGATTATTTGCCTCCCCGCACCAGTTGAAATCGGTAATCTCGTTTGGGAAGACGATAATAAAAATGGGAAGCAGGATGCTTGTGAAAATGGTATTCCTGGCGTAAATGTGCAATTGTACACGGTAGACGGCACCCTTTTAGCTGAAACTACTACCAACGATAGTGGAGAATACTATTTCCAGAGTGCTGCGTCCTCTGATGGAGCCACGTGGCTCAATGCGGATGGTGTAGATGAATCCGAGGATGATGCAGTTCAAATTCTGACCGATTATCTGATTGTCTTTGGGGAGGGACAATGGAGTAGCAGTGACAGTAAGCTTACGCTAGCTGGTACAGCCTTCGATGTTACTGCTCTGAACGCTCCAGGTGATGATAGCATGGATAACATTGATTCTGATGTTGATGTTACGAACCTTAGTGTAGCCAATGGTGATCTACCACCAGATCAATTACAGGCACCTGTACGCATCAATAGCCCTGGTTGTGCTGATCATACCATTGACTTAGGACTAGTTAGTGGCTCCGACTATGGCGATTTACCAGACTCTTACGGAACTACCGAAGTGATGGGTGGCCCGTCACATGGTATTAGTGAAGACCTGTACCTGGGGGCTTGTGTGGATGAGGAAGATGATGGTCAACCCGAAGCAATGGCTGGTATGATGACCGGCGGTGATGACAATACCTCTGGTGACGAAACTGGGACCTGTGTCGATGGCGACGAAGATGGCGTCATGTTCGTGACCCCATTGATACCCGATGGGCAGGCTTGTGTACAGGTTACAGCCAATAACACCACTGGTGCGGATGCCTTCCTACAGGGCTGGATCGACTACAATGGCAGCGGTATGTTTGAAGCAGGTGAAGAACTCACCGGTTTTGATTTCGGCACCGGAGACGCAGTAATACCTAATGGCGGCGTCATTGATGTACTATACTGCTTTGAGGTGCCCGCAACGGCTACCTTCACCAATTTGGGCGAAGCCTTCGCTCGCTTCCGCTTGAGTAGTACTGGTGGTTTAGCGTCTGGCGGCCCTGCTGGCAATGGTGAAGTAGAGGATTATAAGGAGAAGTTGGCCAAGATTGGTAGCTATGTTTGGAATGATATGAACGCCAATGGCCTTCAGGACGAAGCATCAACTGATGGTCTTGAAGGCGCACAACTTACCTTAGTCTTTACCAATCCCTTTGGTGATGATATTACCTACGTAACCAGTACCGGACCAGATGGTGTATACTCCTTCTGCGGGCTGATTGCCGGTAATTATACCCTATCTCTGCCTACGCCTCCACCAATGTTCAGCGCTGCTACTATGGTTGGAGTGGGTACGGACCCAGAAGTTGACAGTGATAACCACGCTGGCGTTGGTATCGTTATTGGCGATGTGATGGGACTACCGGAGAATGAAAATAGCCCCACCGGTGATAACCCGGGCGGTGAAGGATTCCCGGATATGCAGGATGATCTCCAATACGATTTTGGCTACTTTATGCCCGCCAATATCGGTGATTTCGTATGGGAAGATTTGAACGATGATGGTATTCAAGATCCAAATGAACCTGGCCTGGAAGGGGTTACCGTTAGCGTCTATGCCTGTACGGGTGGCGTTAAAGGTATGCTACTGACCAGCACGATGACGGACGGTATGGGCTTCTACCAGTTTACTGGCTTGGCACCAAATATGGAGTACTGTGTGGAATTTGATGTTACTACTTCCAATCATCCGCAAGCCGGGCTACTAGAGTGGTCTCCCCAAAATACAGGCAATGGCGCTAATGACTCGGATGTCGATCCCGCAGACCCCACCAATACTGGTTGTACGGATAGTTACAGCCCCGAACCTAATGAAACTTTCCCCGACTTTGATGCCGGTGTAAACGTTCGCGATTACGGTGATTTACCGCAAGGCCCCTACACCACCACTGGTCCGGAAGGCCCTAGCCACAGTGTACCGACCAACCCGCTCGTATTTCTGGGGCAAGGTGTTGATGCTGAATCGGATGGGCAACCTAATACCGATGCTACTAATGATGGCGATGATGAAGATGGCGTCGAGAAACCAAATATGATCATACGCGGAAGTACGGCTACGTTTATCATTAATGCTGTAAATAATAGTGGTGTAGATGCCAAGGTAGTAGCCTTTGTAGACTGGAACGGAAATGGTGTTTTTACGGATGCCGATGAGATGATGAGTCAAACGGTGTCGAGCAGTGGACCAGTATTATTAACTTTTAATGTACCTGCCGATGCACCGATCAATCTTGACTTAGGAATGCGCGTGCGGATCAGTACTGATCCCGCCTTTGTCAATGCCGATCCAATGTTGGACGGCGGTTTTGCCTACGATGGTGAAGTAGAGGACTGCATGATCCAGGTCATGGCCTTCGACTACGGTGATCTAGCCGACGTTGGCGCCGGAACTGGCGAACAAGATTACGAAACAGCTTCTGCTAACGGTGGCCCAAGCCATAAGATTGTAACCGGTGACATGGGTAACGTGACCTTGAAGATTGGCGCTGATATCGACGATGAATTGGACGGTCAGCAGAGCGCTGATGCGGACGGTGATGGCGATGATGAAGATGGCTTTGATCCAAACGTACAGATGTTTGAAACCACTGTTGCTCAAGATATCACGGTGCCGGTGATGAATATGACAGGGAGTGATGCAAAGTTGACCATGTATGTGGACTGGGACAACGATGGTGTCTTTGAGGACATGTACTCAGTAACCGTTCCGAATAATGCTACGGATGCTACGCTACCCAGCGTAACGCCACCGCTGACTACAGCACTAAACCAGGATATCGGTGTTCGCTTCCGCTTAACCACAGATACAGCTATGGATCCGAACGGACTAGCTTCTGATGGGGAAGTAGAGGACTACGAGATCATGGTAATGGGGTATGACTACGGTGACCTTGCCGATGCTGGTGCTGGCACCGGTGTACAAGACTACGAAACAGCGTCAGCTAACGGCGGTCCACGCCACAAGATCGTGACCGACGATATGGGTAATGTCACCCTAAAGATTGGAGCGGATGTAGACGACGAAGGAGATGGTCAACAGAGCGCTGATGCCGACGGTGACGGCGATGATGAAGATGGTTTTGATCCCAACGCCCAGATGTTTGAAACTACCGTTAGCCAGGATATCGACGTGCCAGTCATGAACATGACGGGTGTCGATGCTAAGCTAAGCATGTACGTTGACTGGGATAACGATGGTGTCTTTGAAGACATGTACTCGGTTACCGTACCGAATAACGCTACGAATGCGACCCTGTCGAATGTAACCCCACCACTGACCACGGCGCTGAACCAGGACATCGGTGTACGCTTCCGTTTGACTACGGATATGGCCATGGACCCGAACGGAGATGCTCCTGATGGTGAGGTGGAAGACTATGAGATCATGGTGATGGGCTATGACTACGGTGACCTGGTCGATGCCGGCGCCGGCGCCAGTGAGCAAGACTACGAAACAGCGTCTGCTAACGGTGGTCCACGCCACAAGATCGTAACGGACGATATGGGCAATGTAATCTTGAAGATTGGTGCAGAGGTAGACGACGAAGCTGATGGTCAGCAAAGTGCTGATGCCGATGGTGACAATTTAGCTGGCGATAACGACGAAGATGGTTTTGATCCAGCTGCCCTTACGTTTGAGACAACTGTAGCTCAAGATATCACAGTTCCAGTCATGAATATGACTGGTGGTGATGCTAAGCTAACGATGTATGTGGATTGGGACAACGATGGTGTGTTCGAAGACATGTACTCCGAGACGGTTCTAAATAATGCCACTGAGGCTACGCTCGCTTCTGTAACTCCGCCATTAACCACGGCCCTGAATCAGGATATTGGTGTGCGTTTCCGCTTGACGACCAGTACGGTGATGGATCCGAATGGTGATGCACCAGACGGTGAGGTGGAAGATTATGAAATCATGGTCATGGGTTATGATTATGGTGACCTGGCGGATGCTGGTATCGGTACCGGTGAGCAAGATTACGAAACGGAGTCTGCCAACGGTGGCCCACGCCACAAGATTATTACTGATGATGCCGGCAACGTGACCTTAAAGATCGGTGTAGAGGTAGATGACGAAGCTGACGGTCAACAGAGCGCGGATGCCGACGGTGATAACGCTGCTGATATAGACGACGAAGATGGCTTCGATCCTTCTGCCTTCATGTTTGAAACTACTGTTGCTCAAGATATCACAGTTCCGGTGATGAACATGACGGGTGGTGATGCGAAGTTGACCATGTATGTGGACTGGGACAACGACGGTGTGTTCGAAGATATGTACTCAGAGACGGTAGCGAACAACGCTACCGACGTTACCCTCACTAACGTAACTCCACCACTCACCACCGAGCTGAACCAGGACATCGGTGTACGTTTCCGCTTAACCACGGATATGACGATGGACCCGAACGGTGAAGCACCCGATGGGGAGATCGAGGACTACGAGATCATGGTAATGGGTTACGACTACGGTGACCTGGCCGATTCTGGTGCCGGTACGGGTGAGCAAGACTACGAAACGGAGTCTGCCAACGGAGGCCCTCGCCACAAAATCATAAGTGATGATATGGGCAATGTGACCTTGAAGATCGGAGCGGAAGTAGACGATGAGGCTGACGGCCAGCAAAGCGCTGATGCCGACGGTGACAATGCTGCCGATGCCGCTGACGAAGATGGCTTCGATCCAGCTGCACAGATGTTCGAGACTACGGTTGCACAAGACATCACCGTACCAGTTATGAATATGACGGGCGGTGATGCCAAGTTGACGATGTACGTTGACTGGGATAACGACGGTGTCTTCGAAGACATGTATTCCGCTACTGTACCAGACAATGCTACAGATGCAACTTTAGCGGACGTAACTCCACCGCTCACCACTGCCTTGAACCAGGATATCGGTGTCCGTTTCCGTTTGACTACGGATATGACGATGGATCCAAACGGTGACGCACCC
>JBCBWU010000174.1:0-15863 GCA_039816955.1 Bacteroidota bacterium | reverse complement strand
ATGGTGGTGCCGCGTAAAGGCCCCGTTTAGGATACAGACCAGCTGGTTATGGTCAGAAATGGCAATCCAAGTACCTTTTGCTAAGCTGTCCTGGGGGTAGAGCAGTTGCTTGCTACTTCCTGCCACTTGCTGCACATTGCTAGCTCGTCGTAGCGGTGATTCGTCACGATTGGAAGTGAATAGAAATTGATCAGTTCCGGTAGGAAGGTAGGTAACAGTACACATAAGGGTCTAGAAATGGATTATAGCCACATGCTAACAAGTACACAAACTGCTTTGGTTGACAAGCGAGCTACAAAAATACGTAAGTAGCAGTTAGGTGATGTCGCCTCGCGGGTATGTAACCTACTATCTTTCCAGGCCATCATCTCATACCGCTAAAACGGTCGGGAATCGACCCTATTCTTACAATCGTCGACTATCTTTGCACAAGTAATCGTGTTTCACCACCTTTCGGACGCCATGAATTTATTGCTCATATTTCTGATCATATTCGTTATCAGTGCGTTGGGAAGTACGCCGCCCGGTCTCATCAATATGGTGGTTTTGCAACGCTCTATACGCGTTGGTAAAAAGGCGGGTATAATGACCGCGCTAGGTACCTTTATCCCTGAGTTTGTCTACACCTTTATTGCGGTATACGGTTATACCACCATCAATAGCAATGTAGAAATTGGCAAGAATATTCAGCTTTTTGGTGGACTCGTATTAGTAGGCTTGGCGATCTTCTATTTCTTCCGTCGGCCCGAAGAGCCTAACATCAATCCTACCTCCACCCGTAAAGACCGCTTTCGGAGCTTCCGCAAGGGCTTTTTCACCGCTTCCGTCAACATGCTCATTATCCCTTTCTGGGCATTTCTAGCGGGTTATCTAGATGCGCACGGCTTTCCGGTAGTGGGCTTGCCGGAATGTATTGTTTTTGCCTTGGCCTCCGCCACAGGTGCCTTGCTGATCTTTTTACTATACGTGCGTCTGGGAGATATAATCCTCAACCGACTCAGTAGCTTAGTGCGTTACAGCAATACTTTTTTGGCACTTCTGTTCCTAAGTTTAGGTTTGTACCAGTTACTCCGTATTTACTAAGCTCTACTTTCGGCATTTTATATCTCTGCTAGGAGTAGGACTTGTTACAGGTAGCATATGCTGTTCTTGAATTTTCCAACAAGTGTGTTTTGATTCGATGTTGGAGAATTAATATACATGTTCTTTTGTGGGCAAAAGAACCAACCTGCCTGCCCGCCAGCGAGCCTTGGCGGCCTGGCAGGCAGGAGCCCTTGACTCCTCCAAGGCGATTGTTTTCACGTTGGCCGGTGGTGGTTAAATTAGAAGTTGTGACTTGTGTTAAGTCACTTCGCTAGATAAAAGTCTGCTCTCACGCCTGCCATAGTAACTATGTACGGCGTGCAAGGCGTGAACCTCGGCAAAACTTGTGGAGAGTTCAGTGTTCCGCTGTATTTACCAATTAGATAGAAAAGCACTTGATCATCGGAGACCTAAGCCGATCTTCAAAACCGCTACGACTTTTATCTCCTGAGATCGCTGTGGATCCGTCGTAATCACCTGTTGCTTGCGGCCCTATCTGTTTTATACCGCTAATGAAGTGGATTAGCTGCGCTGCTCCTTCGGGGTGGGCGAAGCCAATCCTCACTTCTTGCGAGTATACACTCGTAGCGAAGAAGGTTTGGGAATCCAAACCTCTTCGGCTTCGGTATAGTGGAAACGGCGTAAGCAAAAACGTAAAGAACGCTGTACTGTCTGAGCTAAGCGGATGCTATGCTCAGGGCTGAAAAGAGCTAGGGGACTATCATGATGGAGTGAAAAAATATCTGTAAAGCGAGTTTACCTTCGGTGATTGTCGCGCGGCTCCTCGGAGTTACAGCGTTTAGTTTTTGGTAGCTGTTAGAGCGTTAAGAAACAGAAAAGGAAGGCAGATAACTACAGATTATTTGTTCGTAAGTAACGAAGCGTTTTTTTGTGCTATAAATAAGCACAGTAACACCAAAAACGCTTATCCTTATGAAACACTTATCCTTTCTTTTCATTTTACTCCTCTTTTCCGTCTACTCTTTTGCCAACAACATTGAAGTCAGCAATGTAGGCCTCACTGGGCAGAATACAGCAGAAGGTTTTACCCTCGTTCAGTTCGATGTGTCGTGGGAGAATTCCTGGCGTATCAGCGTTGGTCCAGCCAATTGGGATGCGGCCTGGGTATTCGTCAAATACCGGGTTAACGGAAACAACTGGAACCACGCCACGATCAGCCTTACTGGCAACAACGCTCCTGGTGGTTCCGAACTTGACGTAGCCGACGATCAAACAGGGGCTTTCCTCTTCCGTTCCGGTGATGGAACGGGTGATGTTAACTATTCCAACGTGCAGCTGCGTTGGGAATACGCCGCTGATGGCGTTGATGAAAATGCCCTGGTTGATGTACAGGTGTTTGCCATCGAAATGGTTTACGTACCCGAAGGCGAGTTTTCCATAGGTACAGGTTTTGGCGGAGACGAAATCGATGAATTCTACACCCTCATTCAGATTGGGATGTTCTTCCTACGGCGCACCTACGATGTTACTTCTGAGGCAGCAATCACGGTCAGCAATACAGCTGGAAATCTGTACTACGATGCTACGGTTAATGGAGGTGATCAGTTGGGGCCCGTACCAGCTGCTTTCCCCAAGGGTTTTGCTGCCTTTTACTGCATGAAATACGAGGTGTCACAAGACCAGTGGATTGGCTTTTTCAATACGCTTACTCAGGGGCAAAAAACGGTCTTGGATGTTACCGGTACTGACGGAAAAAACTCTGATGATGAATTTATCCGGAATGCTATTTCCTGGCCAGATGCCGGAAACGCAACCACGACTAATCCGAACGTACCCATGAACTATGTCAGAAACACTTTTGTCTACGCTTATCTCGACTGGTCTGGTCTACGCCCAATGACGGAACTGGAATTTGAGAAAGCGTGCAGAGGTCCGCTCAATCCAGTACCTAATGAATTTGCTTGGGGCAATAGTAATATTCACGCGCTACCTTATACAGTAGTGAACGAAAGTGCACCAAACGAGCAAATTACTGACCCTGGTAGCGGTGTAGGTAATGCCAACTATCAAGAGACGAATGGCCTTACAAGTGGCCCAAAACGATGTGGCATCATTGCGGCTAGTGCTTTGCTTAACAACCGGGAAGAAACTGGAGGGAGCTATTACGGAATTATGGAGCTTTCGGGTAACGTTTACGAAAGAGCTATCACGGTAGGTAACCCAGAAGGTAGAGGCTTTACGGGTCAGCACGGAGATGGCACCATTTCGGGGGCTGGAACTGCTAATGTACCCAACTGGCCCGCTGGTAATGAAGGTATAGGTTACCGCGGTGCAGCCTACCCAAATGCGATACAATTCCTGTTTGTCTCAGATCGTAACGACGCTGCCAACTCCTTCTCTGGTACTAATGGCCGAATCGGATTTCGAGGTGTACGCACTAGCGACTAAGCCGAAACCATGAAAAAGCTATTCTTATTAATCAGCTTTTTGCCCTTACCGCTACTGGCTCAGTATGCTGGTGGCGAGGCCGACGGCGCCGCTAGTAGTGATGCGGTCCAACTGGATCTGGAGGGGATACCATCTGGAGTACGTGGCCTGTATGCCGGTGGTGAGGATGACGGTTTCGCAAGAAGCTCAGGTTTTGGTAGCCTGGGAAACAGCGATCTTGCCGTAATTTACCAGGGAGGCACCGATGATGGTTTTGCCTCTGGTAGTGGCTCCACCAGTATCTCCGGGGTGGATCTGGTCGCCCTGTATAGTGGTGGTGCTGGAGATGGCTTCAGTATCCTGCAAGGGAGTCAATCTCTGGATGGAATTAACGTAGAAGGTATTTACGGTGGTGGTGCTGGTGATGGCTATGACCAACTACAGTTTGCCACTTCACTCGATGGACAATCTACAGCCTTTCTCTACGGTGGTGGCCCAGGTGATGGCTACGACTGGGGTGTGAGCAGTGGTTCGCTGGGCGAAATGCTGATGCTCTACGGTGGCGGTTTCGGTGATGGTTATGATCGTCAAGCAGGTTCTTTTAGCCTAGACGGTGACAACCTTCTCTCCCTCTTTAGTGGTGGCTCCGGTGATGGTGCTGCTAAGTCAGACTTCTACGGCGTAGTGCCAGTACCGTTAACCCTCATCAGCTTTCATGCTTTCCCAGAGGAAACCTACGTACTCCTGAAATGGGTAACCGAAGACGAAGTCAACACCGACTTTTTTACAATTGAAAAGACACGTACTGGACGAGAATTTGCCACGGTGGGTAATACGCCAGCCGCTGGCTTTAGCCTCCCCGGTGAACAACTGCATTACGAGATGAAGGATTATGCGCCCTACAGCGGAAAATCCTACTATCGCTTGAAAACAACGGACTTTGATGGCTTCATTAGCCTCTCCCATTTAGTGGAGGTCAATTATGATGGTAAGCAAGACTGGGGCTTTACCCTATTCCCTAACCCCAATAGTGGCCAGCACTTCAACATTCGTACCAGTGGCCTGGAAGCTGGAGATGAAGTCACGCTGGAAGTATTCGACGTGCAAGGACGCCTGGTCCAACGCAATCCACTCACGGCGATGGAACAAGATGCTACTTTGATTCGCTTGCAGCAAAAACTATCTTCTGGTTCTTACCTCATCCGCTTATCGCATCCAGAGGAGGGACAACAGTCGAAGATCTTGTTGGTCGGAGAAAGATAGATAATAAGTGAAAGTGGAAAGTAGCAATGAAAGTGAAAGTAATGCGTGGCTGCAAAAACTACGCCAACTCTCACTTTCATTCTAATTCTAACTCTAATTCTCACTTAAACTATTCCCACGGCCCCCTGTTGGGTTGGCAAGCAAATTGCCGCTCATATGGATGCCGAAACACTGAATTACCGCATTTTTGCTGTCCTACTAATAGGCCTGCCAATAGTATTACTGCTTAGTCCTTGGTCTGCTAACTTACTCCCTGGTTTAGTTTTTATACTCCCGCTATTAGTGATGATGTGGCTGCTGAGTCTGTACATGTGGGACGCCGGCATCGTTGATATATTCTGGGGCCCAGCTATCGCGATCATGGCCTGGTGGTATGCCCACCAAGAAGGCTTTGGGCAGCTAGGACCCAAGCATTTATTACTGCTGGTCATGGTAAGCTTATGGGCTTTACGTTTAGGCGGCTACCTGGCTTGGCGCAATTTGGGCAAACCCGAAGATTACCGCTATACGCGAATGCGCGAGCAAGCGGGAGAGCGTTGGTGGTGGCTATCTTTTTTCAAAGTATTTGGCTTACAAGGACTCATTGTATGGACCATCACCGCTCTGTTTTGGCGAATTCTCAGTGGCGATGGCGCACTGGTATGGACGGATTACCTAGGCCTCGTGCTGTGGGCAGTCGGTCTCTTTTTCGAGGCAGTAGGAGATTGGCAGTTGGCTCGTTTTAAAGCACGAGCAGATAACCGTGGAAAAGTGCTGGATACAGGACTTTGGCGTTATACCCGGCACCCCAATTACTTCGGAGATGCCTGTGTCTGGTGGGGGTACTTCTGCCTGGTATTGAGTCATCCACAAGCGATCTGGTTTGTATTCTGCCCCATTTACATGACCTTTCTCTTGCTAAAGATATCTGGTGTGGCCATGTTGGAGAAGGACCAAACGGATAGGAAACCCGCTAAGTACCAGCGGTATATTCAACAAACATCAGCGTTCTTGCCTTGGTGGCCGAAATCTGCTGCTTAACGCTAAACGACAAAGGAAAAGGTACTTCCGTTTTTACCATCAGAAGTAACCCAAATTCTTCCACCGTAGCGCTCCAGGATGTTCTTACAGATGGATAGTCCAAGACCAGAGGATTGGGTCACTGATTTGTTCTTCAGTGTTTTGAAAGGTGAGAAAATACCTTCTTGATAATCTTCTTCAATTCCTACGCCGTTGTCTTCCACCATAAAGAGGGTCCGACTCCCTTGTGGTTTGACCACTACTTTTACTTGGGGTTGATCCGCATTGTTGTACTTGAATCCGTTCAGGATTAAATTTTGCAGTACCAAAATCAACATAGGTCGTGAAAAACTAACTGCTCCCACAGCAGTAGGATTGGAGAAACTCAAATCTCCATTGGTTTCGTAGATGGTCTGGCGTAAATTATCTTCCACGGTTGAAAAAACCTCGGGTAAAGGCACTTGCTCGCGTTCCAGTTCACCGAAGGAAATCTTGGTGAAAATCTGTAGGGAGTCTACAATCTCCCGCAGGACCGCGGCATTAGAGGTAATGAATTCCAGAAACTCTCGCTCATCCTTTCGTTGCTCTTGTTCCTTGAGCTTGCGATCTAGCAGGCCGGAAAAACTGGTGATATTGCGGATAGGTTCCTTCAGATCGTGTGAGGTGATGTAGGCAAACTGCTGCAGCGCAGCATTACTTTCCGCTAAGGAACGGTTCACTTTCTTCAGCTTACGACGACTTCGATATTGTATATATAAACCAGCAAAAACCATCAACAGGACAATGCCTGCTGCCGACAACAGTAGAATGAGACGCTGTGTAAATAGCTGCTGCTGATAGGCAGAACTTTCGCGTTCTCGTTCGGCTTGAAACTGCTCTTCCAGCAGGGCAGTGATGAGGGCTACATTGGTTTCGTTATTATTATCCTCCTTATTGCGAGCAATAGCGTCCGACAACACTTCGTAGGCTTTTTCGCTTTGACCTAGTCCAAAGTAAGCTGCGGCGAGCTCTTCCCGAATGGGTTGATCTGGCCGCTGGTTCATAGATAACACTTCCTCTCCGTAATACACAGCCTCATCGTACCGCGCTTGTGCCAGTCGTAATTTCATCATACTACTGGTGCAATCAATCAGCTCTTTGGCATCACCCTGTGCCTCGCTGATCTCCATACCCAACTGGATATAATATGCTGCAGAATCTAGTTGACTTTCGGACAGGAAGGATTCTCCCAGTAGGAAGTAAGTATAGCCAAACGCTTGCGAGACCCCCGTTTTTTCGCGAAGATCCATAGCGGCGTAGCAGAAGTCTTTTACGCGTTTGTAGGCCTCTTGTTCAAAGGCAGTATAGCCCAATAGATAATAGGCAAAAAGTTCATTGACTGGAACTTTTTGTTCTTGTGCGAAAGTCAAAATTTCATTACCGATGGCCTCCGCTTTTTCATAATTCTGTACCAAGCTGTATACGTTGGCCAGGTTGTGATTGATGATATTCACGAAGCTGCGATCCTCTGGCAAGAGTTCCTTCGCTCGCTGATACTCTAGTAGAGACCTGACCATATCGTAGCTAGACTCGAACAAGTATAAACCCTTAGCAAAATGGTAATGTGCCATCAATGAGGCCGTGCTATCGGAAGCGATTAGCCGTTTGGCTTCAGCCAGATAAAAATCGCCATTGGTCCAATCTCCCGTTCGGGTACCTAGACCTAATTTGCGTAAATAAATTCTAGCCTTGGAGGTGTCGCGGTCAGTTAACTCAAGGGCTTCGGTATAGATAGAGTCCGTTGCGGCATACTGGCCAAGATTGGTGTAGAAGAGTCCAATTCGGTGGATAGCCTGTTGGATACGATCATGGTCATGCGCCTCCTTTGCCCACTGTAGCGCCTGGTAACCCAGATAAAGTACTACATCGGGTTGGTTCTCCTGCTGCTCTTCGCGCATGAGTTCCAGTGCCTCTTCGTAATTTTCTGGGTAGGAAAGGTCGGAGTTAAGGAGAGGTGCCTGCTCACTAAGCTCCGGTGGGATAATAGTCTGCCCCAGTAGTACCTGAACACAGGCGACTACCAAGCAAAGGGAAAACAGACGAAATCTCAAGAACATGTAGTTGGGGACTCAAGTATGTCAACAAATATATGCTGAAAAATAATAAAGGGTCCATTGCTCAGCCAATTCATTGCCGATATTTTTGGAATACCCGCCAAAAAAGTAGCGTCAAAAGCGTAGCTAAGCGCTAGGATTGAGTACTGTTTACTGGAGTTCTACCACTACCATCACAAGCTTTACAGTGGTTTTTATCGCTGCGGGTACCCAGCCAATAGCCCTTTCCTTCACAGTTAGGGCACATGTTGTTGCGGACAATAGAAAGCAAGTTGTAGATGAAATAAATAGTGGCGGCAATTACGAGAGCAGTGAACAGGAGGCGGATCATTCAGTGCGTTTTTTTGTTATATGGAGCTCAAAAGTAGTTACACTTTCTAAACGCTAAATAGGGGTGCTAGAGTTCCTTCCCCATCCTGCAAGTGGAACCAAAATAATCAAAACCATCTATGCTATCCACCCCAAAGAACCGCACCCTGTGGCGGACAGCCCTTCTTTTGCCTTTACTGAGCATGCTTACACTGCCGACCTTTGCTCAGCAAGGTGGTCTTACTCAAACTATCAAGGGTGTAATTATTGACCAGGCCTCTGAAGAACCGATCATCGCCGCCAATATCCTACTCCTTAATTCAGAACCCGTTATTGGCACGGCTACCGAGTTTGATGGTAGCTTTCGCCTGGAAGAAGTTCCGGTAGGCCGTCATAGTTTACGCATCAGTTGTCTGGGCTATGAAGACGCCTTTATTCACGAACTGGAAATAGGCTCCGGAAAAGAAGTAGTCCTACAAATCAAGCTCACCGAGTCATTAGTCACTATGGAGGAGGTAGTCGTGAAAGCTGAACGACTCAACGGTACGCCCAACAATGATATGGCAAGTGTGAGTGCTCGGAGCTTCAGCGTTGAGCAAACCAAGCGTTACGCGGCGGCCGTGAACGATCCGGCACGTATGGCCCTATCCTTTGCCGGCGTGAGTACGCGTGATGATGAAGGTAATGAAATCGTTATTCGTGGCAACAGTCCACGTGGCTTACTCTGGCGCATGGAGGGAGTGGAAATTCCTACGCCCAATCACTTTTCTGACCAAGGTGCCTCCGGTGGTGGTATCAGTGCCTTAAGCGTAAATATGCTCTCCAATTCCGATTTTCTGGTCAGTGCGTTTCCAGCTGAATACGGCAATGCTCTGTCTGGTGTGTTTGATCTGAAATTGCGCAACGGTAATAATGAGAAGCGAGAGTACGCATTACAGGCTGGTTTCTTAGGGCTTGATCTAGCTGCTGAGGGGCCTATTGGTCCTAAGGGTGGTGCCAGTTACCTGGCCAATTATCGCTATTCCACCCTTTCTATTCTTGGACGATTGGGCGTCTTTGATATCTCCGATGGAGAATCCGTTTTTCAGGATGCTGCCTTCAAGGTACATGTACCTACAGAAGGTGGAGGTTACTGGTCGTTCTGGGGAATCGGTGGCCTGAGCAGTGATGTCTTTCAGGACAGTATGGAACAGTATGATTACCATTCCAATCGAGGCGTTCTAGGACTGAATCACCGGCGTTATTTAGCGAATAATGACTATCTGGAGACCATCATTAGCTATTCCATCAACGAAGTGGGAGATGATGAGAGCTACCTGCCTACCAATTACAAGGATTCTGAACAGTTTACGGATGAAGCTTTACGCGTCAGTCTGCTGTACAACCGCAAGGTCAACGCCCGCAACACCATTCGCTTAGGGGCTATTGGCAGTCGTTTGTCCTACCGTTTTGAAGAATGGTTTGAGGCCGATGCTCCCCGGATTACCTTGATTGATGAGGATGGTGCTACCGCAACGGTGCAGGCTTATGCCCAGTGGAAGCATCGTTTTGGTATCAACTTGCACCTGAATGCCGGGCTACATGCGACTTATTTGGAAGTAGGAGATCAAGTTGCCATTGAGCCTCGTTTGGGTGTGCGCTGGAATTTTCGTCCGGGCAAAGTCTTAAGCGCTGGAGCAGGGCTGCACAGTCGCCGTGATCCACTCACGGTGTATTTCGCCCTCGTGGCCACTAGTACGGATACTTTCTCTCAACCCAATATGGATCTGGCGTTGCCAAAGGCGGCTCACTTGGTATTGGGTTACGAATGGCGTTTTGCTCCGCAGTGGCGCTTACAGGCAGAGGCTTACTACCAGCACTTGTATAATGTGGCTATTGCCAGTCCTAGCGCTACTAACCCTGAGGCCATCACTGCTTCGGCCATTAATTTCGATAGTGGGTACGTAGCAGATTCTCTCTTTAGTGATGGCAGCGGACGTAACTATGGTTTGGAAATCACAGTGGAGAAGTTCTTTACCAATGGCTGGTACGCCCTGGGTACTATTTCACTCTACGAATCGCTTTATACTGCACGTGATGGTGTGGAGCGCAGTTCTCGTTACAATGGTAATTATGTTGCCAACATGTTAGTTGGTAAAGAATGGCGCGTAGGTAAGAATAAGAGCAACATTTTCGCGGCAAATATTCGGGGGAGTATTGCTGGTGGTAATCGTTTGGTACCCATTGATATAGCGGCTTCCCGCAATGCTGGGTTCACGGTCCGCGACTACGATCGGGCTTGGGAGGATCAGGCTGCTTATTATTTCCGTAGTGATATTCGGATTTCCTACCGGAAAAATAGAGCGAAGGCCTCTTCCATCATTTCTTTGGATATCCAAAACGTAAGTAATCGCGAAAACGTCTGGGGTAATTTCTATTCGTCTAGCCGAGATGCGGTGACGGATATTACGCAACTGGGTTTGATTCCAGTTTTGAATTATCGATTGGAGTTTTAGATTTTTTGAACCACATAAGGCACATAAGTACACATGAGAAAAGGAAACTTAAGTGCCCTAATGTGTCTTATGTGGTTTAATCCAACTCTGGATAACACTAACCAGCCGCCCGTTGATGCTGTGTCATACCCCCATCACCAGTTTCATCACCCGCACTTTCCTCCAGCGCGGTAGCGTACGCAATGATCCTACCAAGAACTTAGTCAAGAAACCCGGCAAAACCGTCTGGCGTTTACCCAATGCCCGCAAAATGGGTACTCCAACATCCTCTGGCCTCAACGCCGCCCCCATTTGCATATTGGGGCGCTCGGCGAAACGAGTGCTAACCGGACCAGGTGCAGCACTCATTGCAATAACCGAGCTAACTGTTTAGCTCCTGATTCGCATTAACAATTAATCTCACCCAATTTTGGTTGCTGCTACTCCTGCAACTTTGTAGCACCCTATATGCCATCTCCAAAGCCGGTGGAAGGAAGATTGTCCAGTGTTATTCTTAAGTCACTTGATTTGACGAGATTGAGTAATCTAGAAATTCATAGCTTTATACCTCACATTTCGTCAAAATCCTCTTTGCAGCCAAAAGGCAGGCCAAAACAAGATGAAAGAAGCACTAAGGAAATATATAAGTGAACAAGTTATTTCTCCGAGAGAAGAGGAACTCGATGAAATTCTTGCCCTTTTTCGAGAAAAACATTTCAAAAAAGGAGAATTCTTCAAAAGGCCGTTTACGGTTGGAAATCAGTTCGTTTTTTTGTCCGAAGGAACGGTGAGGATCATCGTCTATAAAGAAAATGGTGATGAAATAACGGTGCGAATACGCCAAGACAATTCGTTTATCGCCGACCCATTTCGATTAGAGGGCAAGAATAGTTCTCCGGTCGGGATAGAATGTTTGGAGGACCTTACCTTACTCATCGCCCCAGTGGAAAAAATGCAAGAATTATTGGAAACCAACCTGGCCCTGAATATTGTCATTCGCAAGCATCTCAAAGACCAACTATTGGAAATAGCTAAACGTCAATATCTATTTGTTGCGGGATCAGCCAAAGATAGATATCAGTTCATCCTGGAGAACAATCCCGAACTCCTTAAGAAAGTCCCATTACGGTTTATCGCCTCTATAATCGGTATTACTCCTACCCAACTTAGCAGGGTTAGAAAGAAAAAATAAGCTATAAAGTCAGGTGTGATTGTAAGGTCCTACTAACTCGAATACTTACGATTAATTGTCCATTCATTTCTCGACAAATGTTGAAAAATGACTCGTGCTGGTGTATGTTATTTGCCCTTGGGTCGTAGTGGGCGCATATGTTGATTCCTCCGCTCTCGACTTATCGATTTTAGCACTAGACCGCACGTCATAGAAATGAAAAAGTATCGTTTGACCTTCTTTTTATTGAGCTGCTTTTACCAGTATCTTGTGGCAAATCACCTCAGTACAGCTACAGGCTTATCTACTACTTTGGATGCGACGACCACACCTGAATGGGTTGCGTTAGCGTCCGGTACCGATGAAATTCTCCATGATATTCACTTTGTGGATAGTAGTACTGGCTGGGCTGTTGGTGCTAATGGAACAATCATAAAGACCACCGATGGTGGACTTAGTTGGACGCCCCTTACATCGGGTGTCTCGTCATCCCTGCGTGGGGTCCACTTCATTGATTCAAATACGGGGTATGTAGTTGGGTTTCCTGAACAAACGGGAGAAGAAGTAGTACTGATCACAACTGATGGTGGAGTCACTTGGGACAGACAATCACCTAGTGGTTTTACCTCCTACTACGACGTAGATATCATAGGTTCTAATAATGGTGCGGTAGTAGGGACGAGTAATGGTAATGGTGTAACCTTATGGCCAACCGGGGGCAGCACTTTTAACTATTTTATCCCTGTTTTTGGTACTGAACTAAATGGTGTTGATTTTCTAGATACAAATGCGGGGCCATCTTCTGCCGTTGGGTGGGCAGTTGGCGATGGAGGGACCATCATAAAATCAAGTTCAGGTGGTGTGCTTTGGAACATACAGACATCCCCGACTACAGAAGACCTCTTGGACGTAAGCTGTACAGATGTGAATACTTGTTGGGCAGTTGGCTGGAATAGCATCATTGGTACTATAGATGGCGGAACTACCTGGAGCAGTTTATCATTTCCACCAACCCCTCCTTTGTCCCTCTTTTACAGTGTTGCTTTCACCGATTCGAATACAGGTTGGGTCGTTGGTTTTCAAGGCTCCATTCTACACACTACAGATGGCGGCGCAAATTGGGAGATCCAAACATCGGGAACTTCGGAAAATCTATTCGGCGTCTTCTTCACGGATGCAAACACGGGTTGGGCCGTTGGTGAGGAAGGCACTATTCTGAAATACGGTGCTGCTGGGCTACCAGTTACACTCTTGTCTTTCGAAGGCCAAGTGCTGGATAAGGCGGTACAACTGAATTGGCAGACGGCTTCCGAAACTAACAACCAAGGCTTCTGGGTCGAACGAAGTGCAACTGGAAGCAGCTGGAATGCTCTCGCATTTATAAATGGCACCGGCACAGCTATTGAGCAACAACATTATTCTTACTTGGATGAGCAAGCGCTAGCGGGTATGAGCTATTATCGTTTGCAGCAAGTAGATTTTGATGGCACTTATAAATACTCGCCTACGATCAGTATTTACAAGAGTGAAAAAAGGCAAAGTTTAGCCGTTTACCCTAACCCGGTGGAAGGAAGGCTACTGCACGTGATTATACCAACGGATGCTATGGAGACACCCCTGCAACTAAATGTATACAACAACTTTGGTCAGTTGGTGGAGACGCACCTCTTTGAGCCAATGGGTAAGTTTCAACTTGAGCTCAGTCAATTGCAAGCAGGGGCATACACTTTGGTTTTGTTTTGTGATGGTAAGCGATGGAGCGAGCGCGTAGTTATTGAATGAGCGTTAGACATGATTTCTTCGAGGGGAAGAAAACTATTTGTGGGATCGAATCCTGCTGCACGGAAATAGAAATACGGTTCTGACTTCTATAGATATACCACTTCTTTATGGGGGTAATCACCGCCTTACTATTTCTTTGCTTCGCCGTAGAGTTCGGTCCAAATTTGTGTTTGTCCAGTTTCGGCAGCGATCTTAGCCGCTTCCAAGATTTGTATAACCCGCAGGTTGTTTTCGAGTGCGGATACCTCCCAGGCTTCTACTGGTAGATCGTTTTTAACCACTTGTGCCAGGTAGGTAAACGGATCATCAACGGCCTTGGCTAATGGTTCGGCCTTCTGCTCGTAAGCACCTTTTTCTTCGTCTTCCAGAACTTCCATATCCGTACCGTTCTTGCAGAAAACATAGCCGTGGGTACCGTACAATTCCATCTCTTTACGGTTGTGCGACCAGTTCCAGGAAGCCTGCACAATAACCTGGGTTTTGGGGTAGGTGATAATGATGGTAGCATCGTCTTCTACTTCTGGGTAAAGATTGGGCTTGATTTGCTGCGTAATGCAGGAAACACTCACCGGCACTTTTCCTTGCATGAGCCAGGTGGCCAGATTAGCGCCGTAGCAGCCAAAATCTGTTAGGGAACCACCGCCGTTTAGTTCGGGATCAATGAGCCATTCTACAAATTCTTCGTTGCAGCCAATCTCAATCGGACCAGGATGTCCCGTGTAGAAAATGAGGCGGCGCAAATCTCCAACCTTGTCGTCGTGGAGTAGGTTGTATGCAGCATAGTTGCTACCGTACCAGGAGGTCTCGTAATTAGTGAGCAGATGGATGCCATGTTCTATGGCTAGGTCGGCCATTTTGCGGGCGTGTTCTAGGTTTACTGCCAGGGGCTTTTCTACCATCACGTGGATACCTCGTGGTGCACAGTATTCAACGGTTGAAAGGTGATCGTAGATGGTGTTGAAAGCGGTAACAGCTTCGGGCTGAGTAGCTTTCACCATTTCGTCAATGGTATTGAAAACAATATCCATACTGTAGCCGTGCTGTTCGCTGTACTGCTGTGCCAAATCGCGGTTGGGCTCCACAATTCCGACGATCTCAATATCACCTCGATCTTCGCGGCCCAGAATCCAGTGCACGTGGGTATGTACCAGTCCAATCACACCAATCCGGAGCGGTTGATTCATTTCTTGAGCAGTACTGTTAGTAGATTGAGCAGTGAGAAGGCTGGCAAGAAGTAGCATAAGACAAGTGGCAAGCGATCTAAACATGGTGAGGTACTAGCATTTGTTGGGGAGTAAGATAGCAATTGCGGTTTAAAAAGGTAGGTGATTTTGAGTTTAGCGTGAGCTTCGCTCAACTAGTTCTTTCTTCAGTGTTTTACGGTACATCCGCCTCAATTTTCGCGTAAGCTGATCAACCGGTATATCATCAACTTGTAAGCCGTTAAGGTATAGTATGACCTTTTCCTTTGCTTGGGGCCTAAGCGAAAATTGTATTTCGTAAAGGGTATCTCCTTCCACGGCAAACTGGGGAATACGGTAAAAGGGAGGATCGTTGGCCAGAATAGAGTCACTGTAGACAAAATTACGCATTCGGATGTTCCCCGCAAGGGCGGTATCTACTTCTACTACAAGTCCCTGATTAGCTAACTTTTGCAGTACTTCGGCTCGAGTCATGTCGATCTTGAATTTACAATCGTAGAAAGAAACATTACCACTACTGTATTGAAAAAAAAGCCTGGGCGGTGGCTGTGTGGCAATAAAACTTAGACTAGTGACCAGCAGTACAGACCAAGAAGCCAACGGTTGCCAATGTGCGCTGGTGTGAGTTGGAGCCTGAGCGAAACGCTGGATCATCCAATAGGGGAGGGGTAGAATGAATAAGGCCAGATAGTCGCTGTAGTCTACTACCCGGCTAATGGGAATGGGCGCAATGAGATTGTACCAGTCAATAAAGGGGGTAGACCAAGGTGTTTTCCAAAACAGAAAAAAGAGGGCACTGAACCATACCGTGCCTTTACGCCAGGCCGGAAATAAAAAGGCCAAGACAAGTGGAAGCAGAATTAGGCCACTAAAGTCGGAAAGCTTGCCGGTAAGGAGGTTGCCGTAGGTGTACTTCCAGATCTGATCATTCAAAATGAGCGTACTCAGAGCGATTAGAAAGATGGGACTAAGTAGAAGCCGGGGATCTCGTTTTGGTGAGGACATAAGGGTGGTTTAGTAATGAACTGATTTAAACTTTTCTAATGGCTTACGCCCCAACGCTTTACAGAACCTGACTTCAGCGTTTTCCTTCCCGCAC
>JBCBWU010000173.1:0-15949 GCA_039816955.1 Bacteroidota bacterium | reverse complement strand
CGTAAAACGTACCAATTATCAGACAGAACTTCGGAGCGGTGATTGCGGATCATGATAGGGGAAAGTGAAAGTGAAAATGAGAGTTAAAGTGACAGTTAAAGTATCACATTTTAACTTTAACTGTCACTGTTACTTTCACTTCTAAATATTACGGAACGCTTGCTCCAGATCTGCGATGAGATCATCTACATCCTCGACCCCAATACTGAGGCGGATGAGGCTATCCGTGAGGCCTACTTTAAGGCGCTCTTCTTGAGGAATGGAGGCGTGCGTCATACTAGCCGGATGGCCGATTAGACTCTCTACACCACCTAGGCTTTCCGCTAGGGTAAAGACGTTAGTATTGGCCAGGACCTTATTGGCAGTTTTGAAAGTGCCGCCTGGAAAGTCGAAAGATACCATCGCGCCAAAGTCTTTCATTTGAGCTTTCGCCAACTCGTGCTGTGGGTGGTCTTTCAATCCTGGGTAGTATACTTTTCCAACCTTGGGGTGACCAGATAGGTACTTGGCTATTTTCTTGGCGTTCTTGCAGGAGCGTTCCACGCGCAGGTGTAAGGTCTTAATACCACGAAGCATTAAGAAACAGTCTTGTGGGCCAGGAACTGCACCTACTGCATTTTGCAGGAAGTATAGTTGATCCGCCAACTCCTGGTTGTTGGTGATTACGGCACCCATTACGACATCACTATGTCCGCCTAGATATTTGGTAGCAGAATGCAAAACCAAATCAGCGCCCATTGCCAGTGGTTGCTGTAAATACGGGCTAGCAAATGTATTATCTACACAAGTAAGGATGCCTTTCTCCTGAGCCACTTTCGTTACCGCCTTGATATCAATGAGCTTCAACATCGGATTGGTGGGGGTCTCAATCCAGATCAACTTGGTCTTGTCGGTAATAGTAGCGCGCAGGGCGTCAATATCCGTTAAGTTGATGAAATTTGAAACAATACCATAGCGGCCGTGTACCCGTACCATCTGGCGATAAGAACCACCGTACAGGTCATCAGTAGCGATGACTTCATCTCCTGGCTCAAGCAGGCGCATTACTGCATCCATCGCGGCTAGGCCACTACCGAAAGCAACAGCATGTTGACCATCTTCCAGGCCAGCCAAGTTGCGTTCTAGTGCAGAACGGGTGGGGTTCTGCGTGCGTGCGTACTCGAAGCCCTGGTGTTTGCCGGGCTCTTCTTGAGCGTAAGTCGAAGTTTGATAAATGGGCGTCATGACAGCCCCCGTGGACGGGTCTGGCTCCAAGCCAGCGTGAATGCATTTAGTACCAAATTTCATTATGCGGACATGTTCGTAGGTTAGGAATTATCACAGATAGCCTTTCTTTTAGCATTTATGAGGACTAACTGTAAAGACTATAACAAGGCCGCAAAGGTAGGAGTTTAGTCACGAAATTGCATTGGTGTTTTGGCATAAATCCATAAACGTTACTACGGCTTATTTAAAAGCACATTGCGTAAAGCCAGCAGCATAAACCCTCGGACTTAGGTGTCTTGCGGAGCAAGTTCATTATTGTCGAGAAGGGATTCCATACAGCATGATTAGGGACACTACCTCAGGTGTATACAAAGACCACCTTTCTTGCACCGTGTTTCTCAAAGAGTTGTATAATGCGTAGCGCTATCTCTAAGGTTTCAACTAGACCACTCTTCACAATTTTCAGTGGTTTCACGGTAGTCACTAAAAATCACCTAAGGGTGGTGGATGGGCTGAAGTGAAGAGGAGACTGGAGCTTGCTATTATAGCTAAAAAAATGATCCAGCCTAGCGCAGGGTGCCGACTGGATCATCAAAACCATTATCATTCACTTAATACTTTACATACAGCACCAAGTATACATGTAGTTATGGAGGACGTCACACTCCTTTACTTTCTTCTTGAAAATTTCTCGCATTTACGCTTTAATGATCAGGAAGATGTACACTGCAGCACTGGTACTTTTTTCTTGAAAAGCAGAAATCACCATTGTCGTCATTGGCTGAATTTCGCTTTATATTTATTTAGACTTATTCTAAACAGTGGCAATTTAAGCGGGATTTATGAAAATTTCTAATGCTTGCACTAAAACAAGTGTTTTTTAACTAATAGTGACTAACCAGTAATACCTAATCACTAGGTAGTTTGAAAAGAAAAGCCTCCGCTTGATTCCAAACGAAGGCTTCTTAAAATGATCTTGGTTTTGCAGAAGTTCTTATCGTGTTACCACAAATAACTTACTCATTTGCTTCTCGGGGCCAAAGACCTGAGCGTAGTACAGACCCGCGGGTAAACCACTGATCTCGATCCGACTGGTTTGGCCATCCAGTGCTTGTGGTGCCTGTACTTGGCGCCCGGTAGCATCTAGAATTACGATCTGGTCCTCCGCAGTAATATCAGCGGAATTGATAAAGATGTAGTCGGTAGCAGGGTTGGGGAAAACGCTGAGTGATTCATTCATAATCTCCTCATCGTCAACAGCGACCATCTCACCCAGTCCGAATCGCATTTCGGCAATACCTGCGCAGGACTCATCGCCGTATGTTGAGGCCACAGAGATGAGTACATAGCGCGCTGGAATATCTCCCAGACTGATCTCACTTCCGCCGGTATATTTCCAGGAACCGGGCGCTTGCTCTACCGTTATAGGGCCAAAGCTGTTCCAGTTACTACCATCTAGTGAAAAATCGAGATTGATCTCTTGAACGCCACGCTCAATCTCGCCCCATACATTGTGGTTCCAGATCTTGAGATTTTCCAGGGGGTATACATGACCTAAGTCATATTGTAGCCAATGTACATTACCGCGTTCGGGTACGGGTGCCAAGGAAGTCTGACAAGATACCCAGCCCTGCTCCGGATAGGCGCTGTGCGTCTCCTCAATGCACTGGGCACTGAGCAAGCTGACGCTAAAAACTGATAAGAATGTGAATATATATTTCATGATGAATTTCGTGTTTGGTTGGTAATGGGAAATTAGATGTCCATAAAACCGATGGGGTTACCGCCGCCGGCCACATCGTAGAAATTGCCAATGTTGGGCAAAATCATGGATAGATCATTCGGCGAAATGCCGAACCACAGGCAGATTTCCGCGAAGTACTCATCGGCTGCGGTTGTGGGTAAGAAGACACCACCACCTAACTCTAGATCAGTACCCAGGCTTAGGATTGGATACTCGCCGTACATCTCTTGGCCATTTACTGCGCCACCCATTACCAGCGCGTTTCCGCCCCAGGCGTGATCGGTACCATTACCGTTGGAGCTCAGCGTACGCGCAAAGTCCGAGATAGTGAAGGTGGTTACATTGTCCTTCACACCCAGCATCTCTGTTGCGGCGTAGAATTCCGATAGGGCCTGGTCTACGGTCGTCATCAACAGCTCGTGGTTGTCCAGTAATTCATCGTGGTTATCAAAGCCACCCAACTGAACGAAGAAGATTTGGCGCTGTGCACCCAGGTCGGAACGTCCCGCAATGGTCTGTGCCACCATGCGCAAATCTTGTGCAAGCGGGTTGCCGGGCGTGAAGAATCCAACCATATCCTCAGTGCCTTCTAGTGCTGCGTTGAAAACATCATTGCTGTTCACGCTGCGGCGTAAAGTGCCGGCGTAGGAGTCTTTGAAGATGTCTTCGTACGTCTTGTTCATCATGTCACTCACGTCCTCCGTCATCATCTGTAGGAAGGGGTGAGGGCCATCCCAGCCAAGAATGGCTACTGAACCGTCATTGTTAATGGCGTACTCCACAACCTCACCTCCACGCTGGAAGAGATTGTTACCCGAAAGGGAGATATTCATCGATACCTCCTGGTTGGAATTCATTTCTTGCAGGATGTCAGCCATTCGGCCACCCCAACCGCTAGCACTGTTACGGTCGAGTGGGGTAGCGGTTTGCCAGTGCATCACCTGATCCAGGTGGGAGAGTAGGCCCAATGGCAAACTGGCGGTGCCGTCCAGGATAGTTGATTTTGTTACGGGCTCCACCAAGGTGCCTACATTACTTACCACGGCCAGGTCACCAGCCTCGAAGATGCCTTGCAGGCCGACTATAGCGGGGTGGAAGCCAAATTCGCGGCCGTCGGTGGTTTGGGGATTTATGGGTAGTATTTCGTTTTGTGGTATCGCCTGGTTCGAACGAGCCGTGGCGTACTCATTGTAAGATTCCGTATTACGTGGTAAGACCATGTTGAAAGAGTCATTACCGCCGTTTAATAGCACACAGACCAGGGCCTTGTAGTCGCCACCAAGGGTAGTTGACCCTATCATGGTGTTCATGGCTTTGAGGTTGATGAGTGAGCTGAATAGGGTAGTAGTACCCAGTGCCAGGCACGGAGCGGTGCCCAGGAATTGTCTTCTTGAATATTTATGCTTTCCCATGAGGGGTGTTTTTTTGTTTTGATTAAGCTTGGGACTATTGAAGCCATCTTGCGTTGTGCTAATCCGTGCTATGGTATTTGGTACATGGTATCTAGTACTTAGACTTGAGAAACTCAATATTTACTTTGTACCAAGTACCCGATACTAAGTACCATCGTCACCATATTTCGAAGCAGTACACCGGTCACTAGCTGCTACAATTATCCAGGCAAATGTTTACTTCATAATGGTGTAGTCGGGATGGATCATGACTAGGAAGAGCGCGTACAGGGCCGCGTCTTGTGGTTCAAAGAGGGTTGATCCACTTAGCGAAGTGATTATGCGGTCCTTGGTATCCTCGCTCAGACCACCATTTGCCATCAGAATGTCGAGGTAGTCGACCAGCTGTTCGGGCTTATCTCCCAAGGAGAAGAAGAGGGGATCGGTGAGTGCAGCTTCGTAAGGCGCCGTATCCGGATCGTAATTTTGGAAATTAGGACCGTTCAGGTAATTTGGCAAAGTCACTCCCAGCCCGTTGATGTAGTCATTCATCAATGAAAAGAGCATGAAGTTGACATAGTTGGAAGAGGTGCCCGAATTTAGGATTTGGAACTCTGGTCCTACATTGTTGTACAACTGAAAATCAGCATTGGGGCTGTAATCTGGCGTGTAGAAGTTGAACACCGTAGGTGCCGATAGGATGAACTGCTCGGTGAACGCCTTGTAGATTTGACCACTGTTGTGGAAAATCTCCGATTCAGCTTCGGCTCGTAAGCCGCGCATCATTTGGGTATAGCGCAGCATGGGAGCGCGGAGCATACCGTTGGAAAAATCATCGATCCAGTAGCATTCGTAAGCTTCTTCATCCAGTAAAATAGCTCGCACAACCGCACCTAGATCGCCGCGTTCTCCTTCTCCATTGTCATTGAAAACACTGGCTACCCGATCCACATATTCTGAACTTGGGTTGGACTTTACGAGTCGCTGAATGAGACGGTAGGAAATGAAAGGCGCTGTGTTTTGGTGATTAAACAGTACGTTGATGGCCTCGTAGATGTCTTCCATACCCGATTGTCCAGCGGGGATCACGTGACCACCTACGATTACCTTATCGCCGGGTTCGTGGAACTGCTCGAACATGCGCATGGTATCCGTGAAGGACAAGATTTGGTAGTTGGTTCCAAAAGGAGGTGTCTGTGGAATAGGGATGCCGTAGCGGCTTCCGCCTAAACCTGTAAATACTTTGGCTAGGCCTTTAATATCGTCGTTGTCGTAGGTTGGAATCCAACGGCCTTCATCGTCTAGTTGGCGAGTACCATCATTATTGAGTTCGTACAAACCAATGGTGAACAGCTGCATAATTTCCCGAGCGTAGTTTTCATCCGGGCGAATGTTGGCGACTTCATCTGTAGGTGGGTTGTTGAGGTGACTGAGGTAAAAGCCCATTGCCGTGTTAGTCGTCACTTCTTGCAGGATGTCTTCGTAGTTGCCAAAGGCATTGCGGGCAAGAATATCATAAAAAGTAGATAGCCCCTGGGCGAAAAATTGTAGGTTACTTTGGTCTGATATCACTACAATTTCGCTAAGGGCCATAGCCACACGCTGACGCAATTGATCATCTTGCTTCATGGCGGTATCCCACCAGGCGGTACGGAACATTGGAGGGGTGTTGCGGAAGATGATATTACAGGTTTCTACGCCCAGGTTTTCATCGCAGTTTTGTCGCCATTGTTCGCTAATCGTCAGCACCAGGTCGGTGTATTCGCTAACGGGCATTTCCATTTGCTCGTCGATCCAGGCCGGTAGGCCAATCTCACTTACGTAGGCCACGTCTTCAATAGTGTAGCCCAAGGTGGTGTGTGCCAGAAAACGCGAACTGCCGCGGGTGTCGAGGTCATAGCCAGCGCCGTTTAAGGCTTTGAGGCCATCGGAAGTGGGGTCACTGGAGGTAAAGCTAATGCCGTCTGCTTGGCCGGTGCCCAGAAAATCATCGTAGACTTGGGCGTTCATACCAGCGAGAAGACATAAGAAGGTAAGACAGGTAAAAAGTGCTTTCATCGCTTCAGGTTTTGTACTGGTTACGGTGGTTGGATGGGGGAGAGGGGGAAAGGTTTAATGAGATGGGTAGCTAATGAATGATTTTACTCTTTAAAGCGTTATATTTAGGAATGTAAAATGAATGATTGTGAGTGCGGTAGAAATCAGAGCTGAGATTGATAACTTGTTGGATAAAGTGCAAGACAAGAATGAAAGCTTTCTTAAAGTGGTTCATTCCATGTTAAGCTCCTATGTCCAAGGACAAGAGGATCCAGTAATTGGTTATGAAACAGATGGTACTCCAGTAACAGTATCAGCCTTTCTAGAGCAAGCAGATAAAGCTATGGCCGCAGTTGAGCGTGGCGAATACATTACCCTTGAACAACTCAAAAAGGAATCTGAGGAATGGCTGAATCGTACCAAGTAGTCCTTACTAAGGAGGCCAAGAAGGATATCAATGATATACTCACTTATCTGCAGAAGCAAGTATCACATCAGGAGGCTGTAGATGGGCGGCAGAAGATTATTGAGGCGATCCATAGTCTTTCAAATATGCCAAGTTCGCGCTCTCCGGTTCAAGAAGCTGTCCAAATAACGAAAGAGATCGTTTACCGACAAATTATAGCAAAGCAAGTATATCGGATCATTAACCGCATTAAGGAAATTCAAAAGGTGTTGTAGTTATCCGTGTGATCCATGTAAAGCGAGGAACAGGCTTTGTCAAGAAGGCACTGTTATGAGTGATAGTAAGCGAGATAACAAAAAGGGCAGCCTCCCTCCGAAGACCACCCTTTCTTATTTCTAACGAATGTATTCGTGTTCTTTATTTCCGTCCCACCGCGCGCTTAGCTGCCGCCACTACGTCAGATACACTAAGTCCATATTTATCTAGCAAGTCTGCGGGCTTTCCACTTTCGCCGAAGCTGTCGTTTACCGCTACGAACTCTTGTGGAGCAGGATGATTAGCCGTAAGTACCTGTGCAATAGCTTCACCCAGGCCACCGTAACGGTTGTGCTCTTCGCACGTAACTACGGCACCCGTCTTGCGTACCGAAGCCAGTACTGCTGCTTCATCTAAGGGCTTAATCGTATGGATGTTAATCAGATCTACGCTGATTCCTTCCTTGGCCAATTCTTTAGCAGCCTCTACTGCCTGCCAAACCATGTGGCCAGTAGCGAAAATGGAAACGTCAGAGCCCTCTGCCAATGGCAATGCCTTACCAATTTCGAAAGGCATATCCTCCGTGAACATTGGCCAACTAGGACGACCAAAGCGTAGGTATACCGGACCGTGGTGCTTAGCTATCGCAATAGCTGCCGCCTTGGTCTGGTGATAATCACAAGGGTTGATAACGGTCATGCCCGGAAGCATGCGCATCATTCCAATATCCTCCAAAATTTGGTGGGTAGCACCATCTTCTCCCAGCGTTAAACCGGCGTGGCTAGCACAGATTTTTACATTCTTGTGCGAGTACGCAATCGATTGACGAATCTGATCGTACACCCGACCCGTGGAAAAGTTGGCGAAGGTGGTGGTGTAAGGTATTTTACCAGCATTGGCTAGGCCAGCGGCAATACCCATCATATTTGCTTCCGCAATACCTACCTGGAAGTAGCGCTCCGGATAGTCGTTGATAAAGTTTTGAATCTTAAGGGAACCTGCTAGGTCCGCCGTCAGGACAACGATCTGATCATTTTCGGCAGAAATGGCATCAATACCGGCGCCAAAACCATCGCGGGTAGCTTTCTTACCGGTACTTTGAATATTATCGAGCATGATTGTTTTTCTTTTGTGGGTTGATAAAGGAAGGAATACTAGTAATCACCGAGGGTTTCCTCTAGTTGGGCGAGGGCTTTCGCCGTCAGCTCGGCGTCCGGGGCCTTCCCGTGCCACTTGTGCGTACCTTCCATATAATCAACTCCTTTGCCCATTTCGGTCTTCATGTCAATGAAAATGGGTTTGCCATTGCCAGTCATAGCTTTGGCCTTTTCTAGTGTGGCTACCAATTCGGCCATGTCATTACCATCGGTGCGCAATACTTCCCAGCCAAACTCTGCGTACTTGCGGCCCAAGTCGCCTATGTTAAGTACATCGTCTAGGCTACCGTCAATCTGCTGATTGTTGCGGTCGCAGATAGCAATCAGGTTATCCACTTTATTGTGGCCTGCAAACATCACAGCTTCCCAAATCTGTCCTTCCTCTTGCTCACCGTCACCCATGAGGCAATAAATGAGTTTGTCTTCTTTGTTTAGGCGCTTAGCCAGCGCTGCACCAATTGCTACGCTTAGGCCTTGGCCCAGAGAGCCAGAGGCGGTGCGTATGCCAGGCAAACCTTCGTGGGTAGCCGGGTGCCCCTGCAAACGGGAATTGATTTGGCGGAAGGTCGCCAACTCTTCAATGGGGAAATAACCACTGCGGGCTAGTACACTATAAAACACTGGTGAGATATGCCCATTGGACAAATAAAATAGGTCCTCTCCCTTGCCATTCATGTTAAAGTCAGGGTTGTGGTCCATGATTTCGAAATACAGGGCTACCAGTAAATCCGTGCAGCCAAGGGAACCACCAGGGTGGCCGGATTGCGCTGCGGATACTTGGCGAACAATATCGCGCCTTACCTGATTGGCAATCGCTTGAAGTTTCTGAATATCAGCCATAGAAATGATGTGAGGATAGTTGGAGGTTATGGTTAACGGCAAAGATAGAATAAGCCTTTCGACTGCCTACCATTCGTGGCATTAATTGGTCTAATTCGGAAAAATAGATTAGGTGTTGAGATAGTTGTTGCTGGAGCGACGCATAGCTGTCGAGGAGCAATGCGTTTTTACTGCCACCCCAATAGAAAAGGGCAACCCAGATACTTCCGGGCTGCCCTTTTTATGATCTAACACTCAGCGGGATTAGTTGAGCGCTTCGGTCAATTTCTTACCAGCCTTGAACTTAGCTAAGTTCTTCGCTGCAATCTGGATCGTAGCACCCGTTTGTGGGTTACGGCCAGCACGTGCTGCACGGTGGCTTACACTGAACGAACCAAATCCAATCAGAGTTACAGTGTCATCATTCTTTAGGGCATCGGTGATACCGTCCAATACGGCATTCAGAGCGTCCTCTGCTTGACCTTTAGTGATTCCTGCAGAATCGGCGATCTTACTAACTAAATCTCCCTTATTCATTAATAATTGTTTTGGTTTAGGAAAATTGTGGAGGCAAATTTAAGCTTACCTTTGAATTACGCAACCCCCAACCCTCGAAATTATTGGAAAAATCGCTGAAAAGCCCCGTTTTTACTAGGCCTGTAATCGTTTTGCTTATACTTTTATGCTCTAATTGTACCGCTTTTGCAGGATCTAACGTTATTATTGGGGTATCTAAAACGGACTTCTCCGCTAAATTGTCTGAATGTTATGAAACGCTTCATCTATATCCTCTTTCTTCTGGGCTTATTTTCTTTGAGCGCCAATGTGCAAAGTTGTAGCCGTAAATCTGGCTGCCCGGCCTACGAAACCACTAAGGTTAAAACCAAACGCAATGGCAGCCTTTCTAATCGCAAAGGATCTAGTCAGCTTTTTCCTAAAAAGATGCGTCGTAAAAATAAGCGAAGTCGCTAGGTCCTGGATTGCTTTCCGTTAGGCTAAGCTTGGCTAGTTAACTTCTTCACTGATCGCTTCACCCAGTAGGTTGAAAACGGTAATGGTGAGAAATATAGCTAGGCCAGGAAAGATCGCTAACCACCAGGCACTTGCTGAGTTACGGGCGTTGCGAAGGAGCATGCCCCAAGTAACTATATCCTCTGGGACACCAATACCGATAAACGATAAGCCGGCTTCAACCAAAATAGCACCGGCTATGCCAAAGGCTACTGCTACGTATACCGGACCAAGGGCGTTGGGAAGTGCGTGACGGATGAGGGCCAGAGCCGGTGGCAGGCCCATTACTTGTGTAGCTTGCATATACTCCAGCGAACGCACACGTAGCAACTCTCCTCGTACAAAACGGGCAATGCCAGTCCAGCGCAGTAAGCCCAAAATCAAAATCAAAGAAAGTAAAGTCGGCTTCTTAATCACCGCCACAATGGCTAGGAGTAGAAGTAGAGCGGGAATAGCATTGAGGGTTTCAATACCCCGCATAATGAGGTCATCCAGTGGCAAAGGCCTAATGTGACCAGAACGTGGTGTCAGTTGGCGCCCTAAATAACTACCCAGTAAGGTGAGGCCAATCAGTAACAAAATGGCCGTTAGATAATAGTTGGCAGTGGAGCCGAGGTCCAATACCGGGCGCCGCACAATAAATCCCCAGTAGATACCGCAGAGTAAACCAATGGTGCCGCCTACCCGTTGTGCCCGGGTGGTGAGCCAGCGGTCGTTAGCGAAAAAGCCGGCAATGCTACCTAAAAATAGGCCAATGATGCTGGAAATAACCATGGAGGCAATGCCGATCAACATCGCAATACGGGTGCCCCAGATCAGACTGGCTAAAGTATCGCGCCCCAGGCCATCGGTGCCTAGCCAATGCCGGAATGACCAACGTTCAACCTGCTGTTTGGCAAAGGGACTTTGAAATTTCTGGTACAGATCTATCCGCCTTGGGCTATACGCAATGGGAGGCCAGTATACATTTTCTAACTCTTCGATCTCGTACCAGCGCCAAGTGGCTTGGTCGGCAGGCCAGGAGGCTAATCCCAAGTCTACTGCAATGGCCCGGAATAAGGGAGTGTGCCATTCGCCCTGGTATTCGCAATAGTAGGGCTTGTCATTGGCAATAAAGTTGGCAAAGACCGCAATGAATAGTAGGAAGTACAGTCCGCGCTTGGCCCAGCGCCAGGAAGCCCGCTGGTTGATCTTGGCGAGCAGCCGTTCTCTCAATGTACGTGCAGCACTAGCCATTTGCCCTTTGGTTTTGTGTATCTAATTGTACCCGGGGGTCGGCCCAAGCGTAGAGCAAATCGGCTAGCAAAATCCCTAGCACAGTTAGGATAGCGGTAAGCAGGAGTAAAGCGTATACCACAGGCCAGTCCTCGTTAATTATGGAGTCGAACGTAAGCATACCCACTCCAGGGATGTTGAAAATCAATTCGATAATGATTGAGCCAGCAATCACACTCGGCAGCAAGGACCCAAACATGGTAATGAGCGGAAACAAGGCATTGGGAAAGGCGTGTCGCCAAATGATGCGCCGTTCTCGTAGACCTTTGGCGCGGGCGGTGCGCACAAAATCTGATTGTAAAATACCCTGCATTGCCGTGCGAACTTGCCGGGTAATAACCGCTAAAACGCCGTAAGTAAGGCAGAAAACGGGTAAGAAGAAATGGTAAATTCTGACCCAGGTACGTTCCCCCCAGGAGGCATTTTCCGCCACTTCCCCTACTCCCATATTGGGGAAAATGCTAAACCACTCTGGTGAGGCCAAAAATTGCGTCAATAGTGTGGCCACCCAAAAACTGGGTAGCGCGTAGATGAAAAACAGAAAGATATTCAGTCGCCGATCAAAGCCACTACCCGCGTAGGCGGCGGTATACACACCCAGCGGTATAGCCAAGAGGTAGGCAATAATGAATGCACTCAGATTGAGCCGGATCGTCCAGCGCAGGGCATTGCTTACGCGCTCACTTACGTCTTGTCCGTTTACCCGACTGGTACCCAGATCGCCACCTAAGATTTGGCTGATCCACTGATGATAACGGTTGTTGAAGCCATTCCAGCGAAAATTAGGTACATAGTGCCGACCGGGGGTAGCCTTAAGCAAAAGATTCTCATAGGCCTGTCGCAGCTGATTTAGTGTAGGCTTGATGGAAGTTTGGAGACCTGGCGCTTCCGCTAGGATAGATTCAATTTGACCTAGGATGCGTTGTAGATCTTTGGACTCGTAACGGTTGGATAATTGTTGCAAGAGTCGGCTAACTTCAATCAAGTTGTTATCTCGATTAGTCTCTTGTAACGCCAGGCTAGTGCGGATGCTTTTCTCCAGCTGCTGGTTATAAGACTGGATCGCCGGCCAGTTGCCGTACTGCGCAATCAAGCCCCGGGCGGCCGCTTGCCTTTCGCGCGGCAAAATTCGGTTGAGCGTATCAGGATAAGCTGCACTGCGAATACTGACATAAAATAGCGGTAAGTTATCACCGCGCAGCTTAGCCTGACGCTTGGTGTTGTTGCGCTCTCGGTAGTAGCGCTGTAAGGCGGTTTGACCGGCGTTACCGATTCCTCCTCCGCCCGGATCAACCGGTTCGGGCGTACACTCATTTAAGGCGAAAGCCAACAATGAAATGACCACCAGGGTGGGTAGCATGAGGAAAATCCGCCTTAGCGTATAGCGCAACATAAGTGCAGTGTACTACATTTCGTCAACAAAGGTTTCAAGGCCCTGCTCAATTGCTTGCATGCAGCGGTCGAATACTGATTTAAAGTCATCTGGGCTACCCAGGAAAAGCTCCACAGCGATCCAAACATCATCATTGGTGACGTAAGCTTTCGTGCACTTCATACTGCGATTGACGGCGTCGCAAGCTTGTACCACTTGCAAGCCCTCCTGTACGCTTTCAATAGGCCAAATGTTAGGAAGTACCACTCGGAAGAATTCGTTATCTCCCTCGTTTACTTCAATAAAGTAGTTGTGGTCTTCATAGTTAAATGCTACATCACCATCGCTATCAACAGTTCCGGTAATTCCTTTGGTTTCCAGATAGTCCAAGTACATCGTCTGCAACTGAGACTCGGTCCATTGGGCCTGTGCAGTGGTGCTAAAGACAATCAGGCTCAAAATAGTTAATGTAGTGCTTAGAATTAGGTTTCTCATTTTACGGTAGGATTAATTGTTCAGATTAAAGTGATTAAGGAGTGTATTCGCTTGATGGGTTAAAGTGTTCCTTGTCGAAAATTACTTCTGAAAGCCAGATGATTGGTAACTGGAAGATTGATCATTTGGTCGATATGGACTGCCACGTTTTTGACATTGGCAAGATAAGGTAGGATTATTCTTTCTAAACGCTTCACCGGTTTCCTGCGCTACCGTAGGCTAGATAAAAAGTGCCAAAAGGAAGGTGTGAAAAATGGCTAGTTAGGAGTCTGGTAAGACGGTATGGCATTAGTAGGACAATTTTTATGCTGCGTAAAGGTAAGTTTTCGTCAACTATTCTACCCATTGTTGCTGTTATATAGGCGAGGAAATCAAAACTTCCGTTTCAAGCAAAATTTCAACAGCAATCAAAATAACAATGAAGGATTAAATGCGATTGGAAATGTTCTTCCAAATTGTCATTGAACTTGAAATTGTTATTGCCATTGAAAGAGTGTGCCTTAACCAAACCAATGTATGCGTAGCCAAACCATATTGATCACCGGGGGAAACGACGGAATTGGCCGAGCTACCGCCCAGGTTTTGCTGGAGCGTGGGCACCGCGTGGTGATTGCTGGCCGGTCTGAGCCAAAAATGGAAGCGGCGGTGGCTACGCTGAAGTACCGTACGGGGAGCCGTAATGTCGATTGGATACATTGTGATTTAAGCGATCTGGGTTCGGTTCGATCTGCTGCTAAAACCCTCCAGTCCCGCTACGATCATCTGGATATTTTGATCAATAACGCAGGTATTTTTACCAATGATCTGCAATTGTCATCTGATGGCTACGAACTACAATTTGCGGTGAATCACCTTGGGCATTTCCTGCTGACTAATTCGCTGATTCCGCTACTATCTGACGCACGTGATGGCCGCATCGTGAACTTAGCCTCCGTAGCTCATTTTCACGGCCAGATTGACTTTAGCAACTTACGCGGCGAAGCTGGGGTAGAAAGCTACAATGGTTTAGGCGCCTACGCACAGTCGAAGCTGGCCAATGTGTTATTTACGCGAGAACTGGCACGCCGTTATCCAGAGATTGAGAGCAACTGCTTGCACCCGGGCGTGGTGCGTACTAGAATAGCGAATAAGCGTTCACGTTGGTATTACAGTTTGTTGTGGACCTTCTACAAGCCCTTTATGCGAAACACGAGATGCGGTGCGGGTACGTCCCTTTACTTAGCGCTAAGCCCAGAAATTCGCGGCGTGAGTGGGCGTTATTTTGATGAACGCCAATGCTGTCGCAAGCCCTCGGATGCAGCTCGCGATCCAGGTTTAGCCCATCGCTTGTGGGTGGAGAGCGAAAACATGAGTGGAATTAAATCAAATCTCTCAGCGTAATTGTCTTCACCATCCTTTCTTCGCCTCGCTTTATTAAGATCTTAACCTGCTTTCCCGGTTTTCTTTGTAAAATCCGGACAATGTTTTCGAGTCCCCGCAAGGTGGAGGGCAAGCCATTGACCATTCGCAGCTCGTCGCCCTTACGAATATCTGCTTCGTCAGCAGGGCTGCCATCCACTACGTTTAATACGATAAACTTATTCAAAAAGGGGCCGGTAGTGATTAGACTCATACCACTGCGATCGAATTTGAAGGCCTTCTTCAGATCGCGATTAGGGCGAAAGTAAACGTCTTCGCGGATGTAGTCGATGATGATGGTGAACCGTTGCAAGATGACGTTCCCCATAATCCCACTACGGTTGTTGAGAAAAGTGGAGTCAACAACGTACTGGTCGTCCACATCCTGAAAGCTGGTAACGATATTATTTACGGGCTGGTTACCAACATCCAGCCCGGTTACCCGGCCAATATAACCTTCTATGGTACCCCCTAGGCCGCGGCCTACATTGGTTCGAATGAGATCGGAGGGTAATTGGAGTAAGCTATCGGAGTGGGTATACAAGAGGAGTGCGAGGCTGGCCCCGGTATCCATGAGCAATTTCACGGATTTATCCTCACCGGGGCGTAAAGTGGCGTTGAGCGTGAGATAAGGCTTGTGGCGGTTAAACTCGGAATTAACCCTTTCGTAATTCTTACTGCGTGGCGGGCTAAACCTACTAGGGTCCTGAAAGATAATCCTGCGGCGCCGATAGTCAATTTGGATAATAAAACGCCGCAAAATATCGGCACCCAATATGCCATGTACTTCTACCCCCGCGTATTCTTCAAATCGAAAATAGTCCTCTTCCATTACGAGAATCGATTGACTGGCAATTCTTAGGTGTTCACCAAATTCGATAGCAATCCCGGGAGCAACGTAAGCAGTTAATTCCGTCTGTAAATCAGAACCGTAAATGCTGATTTTGCGCTGATAGTCGATTTCGAGCAAATCGGTGATTTCCTTGCGCGTGAGGATGGTATTCTCAGCCCCAGTGTCGAAGACAAACTTTAGGGGAAAGAGGCGGTTGAAAACCACGTTGACGATGATGAAGTTATTGACGTACTCGAAGGGAATCTCCACTCGACCGTTGGCCCGGGCAATAGAAATCAGTTCTTGTTGCGCAAAACTCTGCCCACCGGCAAACAACAGGATTAAGAACAAGAGGATTTTTGGATACATATAATAAGGTGATTTGGGCTCTCCGTTTACACCTTTGGAGGGTTTACACACGAACGAGCGTTCGCCCAATTTCGGAAAAAAAGCCAACATGAGAGAAGGTTCATTTTTAGCTGAGGGCCAGGCAGCGCATACAAAGCGGCAGGCGTTAATGCAAAAGACTTATGAAATATTCGGTATAAAAT
>JBCBWU010000172.1:0-16029 GCA_039816955.1 Bacteroidota bacterium | reverse complement strand
ATAAATAGCGTAAGCTCCAATGATGCTCCAAAGTGCTTTGGCGGTATTTTCGTCTCCAACCAATTTAAAGAATTGTTGCAGCGACCACCAGGAGCCCGCGGCTAAACTGGTCAGGATGACCACTCCGGTATTGGTATAAGCGAAGCCAGAGCAGAAAATGCTAATCAGCAAAAATATGCTCGCAAATACATAACCAGAAGTGTGTAAAGGTAGCGGAGCTTTTCCTTCCTCTTCCGGCACGGGTTCTGCTTCCGGCGGTTCTGCTTCTTGCAAGAACAAAGTGTTAAGTGATGGTGGCAGATAACGCGACAATTCCTCGATACTACCGGCTGCTCGCCAGCTGGCAAAGCCGTAGCGCCATACAAGGGTCTCGGGCTCCAACTGGATTTGCTTCAAATCTTCTCGTTCGTAAGGGCCCATTTGGCGATTCTGTTGCATAATAAAATAGAGAGGCATGGTATTAGGTGTTTTTTGTGATATGACTTTAAAATAGGTCGAATTACATTTCGCTAATTAAATCCTGTAGATTCAAATAGGTTATTGAGATTACTGGAATCGCATCGCGGTCCCAGTGCTCCGGGTTACGCCGAATCATAGTGGCACAACGGTCAAAAGCGGAGCTGATATCTTCGGTTAGATTGACGAAAAAGCGGTTCTTCTGATCAATCAAGCGCGGGAGTCGTTCGTAGTAGTCTCCTTTTTCTTGTAAGAATCCACGGAACTCCATCGCCAGCGCTACTGAGCGGCCATTTTGCAGCCGTTCAAAGTGCAGTCGTAAAAACTCCAAGTCACTTTGGATGACCTGCTCTTGGAACGCGAGAAAGTCCTGGTACTCTTCGGCTAGAAAGGCTAATTGCTGTCGTACAAAGGCTTCGTCTTCAGGATTGGGGCAAAGCCTTAAATAACTTTCATATTGTGTTATAGCTTCGCGGAAGAGGTCAGTTGCCTCGTAGGCCAAGGCTAGATTGAATACACCGTGACAATCATCCGGATGGGCCTTTACGTAAGCCTCATTCGATTCTACCGCTTTGGAGAAGTCCTCCTGGCGAATATGTGATACGCCCGATTGAAAGGTACTCGCATCTTCGGTAGAAAGATTCGATTCTAATGGATAAGGCTTGGGGCGATAAACCCGGTTAAATTTCCGGAAAGCCCGCGTGAGCTGAGTCTGGTTTTGCACGTTCAAGTACTTGCCACCCGTAAGCGTAGAAAGATATTGGAGATCTCTCTCCGCCGGTGAACCCGGTGGAATATTGAAACCTACAGTGTAATAGCGAAACGAGACATTAGAGGCCACACTACCACCGCATTGTCCGGCGGATACATTGTACCGTTGTCGCTTTAAAGGCGCATTTTGATAAACCCCTTGCGGACGAATTTCACCACAAGTACCCTGTCCATCGCTGAGCAAAATGAGTCTTCCTTCGGTTTTTCCGGTAGTCGTCAGATGTTCGGCCAGTTTACATTCCGCAGAACGAATGGCTTTCCCTAGCGGTGTTCCACCACCAGTGTAAAGGCGGTCTAAGCTCTGTTCGGCCTGCTGCAGGTCTCTAGAGAAATAAAAGATCTCGGTAGTTGGATCTGGAACGCAGGCTCCTTCAAAACCATAGATCGCTACTTCATTGACCGGCCCTTGGTTGTTGCTTTGCAAGGATTGTAGCGTTGTGCGCCCCGCATTTTTAGCTTGCTCAATTTTAGGAATTGTCCCCCCACCAGTCTGGCTCATACTCCCTGACATATCAAACAAGAACAGGGTAGAAATTGGTGGTGGACAAATATCTTTTCCGCGGTTCAAGAAGTGATCCCAAATACTTTGGTTGTAAGGATGAGGAGCCAAACGCACGCCTTCGAATTCTACTACGTGTCCGGCATCCAGGGCATTATTCCACGCAGTGGTTCTCATATCCACCACATCAGGTCCAAATAGCCATTGTGACAACCAATAGGAGGAGAGTTCACTACACGCTGGACTAATACTCCGAAGATCATCTATAGCCCGAGCCTGGGCACGGCTAAATACGTCATTTACCGCGTCAAATTCGCGCTTTACTTTTTGCATATCTGTTTGCCGAGAGTGGCTATACTGCATATTGGCAAAACGGATGGACCGGGGTAGATCATAGATAATGTGTGCCTTCACTGCCGTGAGCAAGGTGCCAGAATATCCCAGGCACAAAACGCCCCCCGCATCTCCAGCCTGGACATCTATCGCTTTTTGAAAATGTGTCTTCCAGTGCGGTTCTACACTGTTACGACTGCCACTATCCCAAGCCCGTCGATTACCTACGTACTCTTCGTAGAAGGCAATCATTTGACTCATCTTCCAAACGGGTTCATCGAAATTCCCTTTTCGAATTTTGTGCGTTTCAATGGCCGTCACATGATAGTAGACGGCAGGAAACATATCGATATACTGCTGATTAGTAGCAAGTGCAGTCCGGTAACGTTGAAGTTCTTCAATGATTCCTACCAATGTCAGATAGAGCTCTTCGCGCAGTTGGCGCTCCTGGTCGTTTACTCCTTCCAGTAGTTTCCCGTAGTCACACAAGCCCCCATCATTAGGATTTGCCTGGTCGGAGCTGCCAAATAGTAAGGCACTGCTCAAGAGAAATATGGAGATGAGCGCAATTCTCATTTTTTGATTCTTTGGGGAGGGCTGGTCTCCGGTGATCGTAGACTAATTGCCTAACCAGCCCTTATATAAAATATGGATCAGTCTAATACTTTAGCGATTTTATCATCCACTAGCGCCCTACCCGCTCCAGGTAGCGCTCCTCTTGGGTGCGCGTATCCGACCAATCTGTATCTGAATAGACCGTACTGACCAGATCATTCATGGAACGAGCTCGGGTACGTGCTTTAGGGTGACTGGTGTAGATGGTATCCAGAAACTGCTTAGCTAGCACTTCAGAGCCCGCTGCACCTAGTTTTTCTATGGGATTTTCATTAGTAGAACCATAACGGAGACGGTCAGAGTTGAGCGACATCAAAAGCTGATCGGTGACTTCTTGTTGAAAACTGTTACTGGCGGTCAACTGCTCCATTTTATTCCAAAACTTCACCGCTTCTCGGATATCATAACCAGCTTGATGAGCGTAAAACATTCCCACCCGATCCGCTTGCTTTTCTAACTTAGGCTGTGGCTTAATGATGTTTGAAATGGCTTCTGGGGTAATATTTGTGGAAACGGTGGTCAAGGTATTGAGCATCTCCGGTGACATATTGGGAGCCGCTTTGGCGAATTGGTCACGCAGTGAATTCTCAAAAAGTGTATTGACTAGAATATTGCCTTTGTTGAGAATGTCATTGGTGGCGTAGCGTTGGCGGCCATGCTCGTGGGTGACGTGCGCAATTTCGTGCCCCAGGACAATAGCCAATTGGGCCTCATTGTCCATCATGTTCAACAAACCGGTATGAACGAAGATCATCCCGTTGGGGAAAGCAAACGCATTTGGTACAGGATCATCAATCACATAAAAGCGATAGCTGATTTCACCGTTGCCATTTTGCCCCGAGGATGCGTGTTCTGGCAGTACCCGGTGACCAACCTGATTGACATATCCCTGCAGCTCAATATCATTGGTCAGTGGATAACTGTATTGTCCTACTTGTATTTGCCCGTTAAATAATCCCATAGGAGGGCTATACACGCCGTTGGGTACTTGAGTTACACGCTCGGTGCCATCTATCAAACTGTTATTGGCAGCGGCCAGTAGCTGTTGTTCTGGTTTTCCGTAGGTATTTCGGCATAGAAAAATATCATTTGCCGTGACTACACCTGAGTCATCCTGAAAACCCTTTACTTCCACATAGAATTGTCCTGCGGGTAGTAAAGGGTGATCAAAACTTGGTACTGCAAACCCAGCGCATTCACAAGCTCCCTTTTTCAGTATTCGATGTTCTCCTTTGATGGCTGTGCCAGGTGCAACTCTTACTGGATAACCATCAACAATGGCCATACCCTCCTGAACGCCCTCAAACAAACCGGTGATTGTAATGCTGCCGTCTGCTGATACTTCCGTTTCTACAGTAGTGGCTACATAGTTTGCGCCCTCTAATTTATAGGCTAGTTTGGTAATAGTGGTACCTTCTTTTACTTGCTCGGGCTCTAGTTTCTTATTTTTATCTCCTTTAAATTTAGTCTGGTCTGTCACCACCACGGAGAGACTGGCACCATACACAGTGATAGTCATTTCGTTGTATGGTGCGGCAAACTCTTCTACATCTACATTTTCAAAATAGGTCTTCTGGGCGTGTAGAATATTCGTGCAATTAAAACTGAATAGAAAGAGCAGGGGTAGTACTAATCTTGAGGTTTTCTCGATAATCATTTTGGTTGGTGTTTTAAAAGAGGTGTTTACTTCGGGATCGAAGAATAGGCCGGCCCACCCGTCCTTTGTTTCCGAGAGGGACCGTCAACATGGAAAGGGTGTCTCTTTTGCATAGAACGGTGTCCCTTGTGAGCCGGCTATTCCTATCAACCGTTTATTCAAATACTTCCAAATTCCTAAGTCACCGTCGTCTCTCTACGAAGTCTTTCTGCTACTGAAATTCAAAAGAAGGGCAAGGGAGAGCGCGTTTATTTTTTTCTACTACGACAGTGAGTTTCTCATACAGCATACTTTTTTGCTGTTGGTAAGCTAAATGAGCTGAAGCTCAGCTCTTTCGTATTGCTTACAACTGCAATTTAAGGGGTATCAAAGGTCAAAAAATGGTGTTCTAGCCGAAGGGAAGTTTGGCCTAGTTAAGGATGAATTCGGTTAAGGGAAGGGGGTTGGAGGACCTAGGGAAAAAGAAGTTTTTTTCCTACATAAATGAGATTAGCCTATGATCCACATCGTGATCATAGGCTAACAACTAGGCATAATTCGTGTCCCTAAATGAGGAAAGCGCCGGTCTTAGTTATTTCCGTTGAGTTTCCTCATAAACTCTTCTAATCTCCCCTTAACGGTGGGAATATTTCTACCATCTCGCATTACAATATACCCACCATCGGCCTTGTGCCAAGATTCGACGAAGTCGATGTTAACCACAGCACTCCGAGACACCCTATGAAACATATGCTTGGGCAGCATGGCATTAATAGATTTCAGAGTTTTTACAGCCAAGAACTTATCTCCATCCTTCGTATGAATAGAAGTATTAACGTTGTCAGCAATACAGTACGCAACGTCCCTAATTCGAAAGATTTTCTGCCCGTTCCCATCCGGTACAAAAAGTCGTTCCGGTGGTCTTTGCTCGTGGATGCTTTGTAGTGCTTTATCAGTAGCTTCACGGAGTTCTGTGGGACGCAATGGCTTAAGCAAATAGTCTACTGCCCGAGCACGTAGTGCTTTGATAGCGTGTTCATCAGAAGCAGTAGTAAAAATGACTTTAAAGGGAATTTGCTGTACCTTATCGAGCACCTCAAACCCTGACATAGTACCCAAGTTAATATCCAAAAACACCAATTGCGGACGGTGTAAGTTTATTTGCTTTACCGCATCTTCCCCCGTAGATGAAGTAGCAACAATATCTAGCTCAGGGCATTGTTTTTCCAGCTTCATAAGGATATTTTCCATCCCAGCTGCTTCATCCTCTACTATGATTGTCGGAATATTATTCATTGACGTTAGTTTTTAGGTAAATAATAGGATAGTGAATAATAACCTCGGTTCCACTGGCGGCACCATCCTTATCATATAAATCTACAGTACGTATACTGGCTCCTTTTTCACTTTTTATTCCTTTTAGCCGTTCGTGTGTGATATCCATTCCCCAAGACGTACGCTCTTGTTCTAAAAATTTCTTGCTTTTAATTTCCTTTGCCCGCTTCATACCGACTCCATCATCTTTAATTCTGATTTCCAGCTGCTTAGCATTTAACCTATTGATCAGAACCCAGATATTTCCAGGTGATTGTTTATTCTGTATGCCGTGAACAATAGAATTTTCAATGAATGGCTGTAGTAACATTGGCGCAATCGAAATCGACTCTTGATCAAGAGTACTATCGATTTCAATATGATAGTTCAAATTTTCACGCATTCGCAGTTTCTCCATCCGCAAATAGTAGGATAGAGTTTCCACTTCCTTGGCCAAGGAAATACGTTTTTTCTTAGAGTTAGTTAAAACTAAGCGATTGAGTCGACTAAAATCAATTATATAATTGGAGGCTTGTTCTGTGTCACCTTTATTTACCAAAAGATCAATCGCGTTTAAGCAGTTAGAAATGAAATGTGGATTCATTTGTGCCCGAAGAGCTTCTAGTTTGTTTTCTAATTTTTCACGTAGAGACCGCTGATAGAGATAATAAAAAAGTGCGATTAAAAAACCGACCACTGACAAGTACCCTGTCCTGCTTCTGTAACGCTTTTCTCGTTCTACAGATTCTTTAAATTCTTCTCGCTTGTCAGCTGACTCGCGGAATGACATCCTTGTCAAATGATAAATTTCCTGCGAAGCTTCTGAGCTTTTCGTCAAAAGGGGTAGACAACGATCCGGACCAATATCATCACAAATTCTTGCTATTGATTCCTCGACTTTATGAAGATATTCGGTATTTCTTTCCTTTACACTGAAATCAATCGCTAAGCCGTAATAATAGGCGAGAGAATCGTAGTGTTTTTGCACCATCTCACGATCTGAAAAGGTACAATTATGGTGTAAGACACCTAATGCATAGTATACTTCAGTCACAATTGGTAAAGAGTCTTTCAATAATGACTGCATAATAAGCATACTCTGATCATACCATTTCAACAAACCGTCATATCTAAAACGCCAACTCAATATATTGGCATGAACAAGCTGCGCCTTTTTAAGTGCAGTCTGATGATTGTTTAGCTCAAGCAGTGAAATAGCCGCGCCAATAAGTGAATCAGCGAGCTCATAATTTCCACTATGGTAGTAGGCAAGATTTTCCAGAATGACAGCCTGCTTTTTAACGTCCTTACACTCTAAATATGCTTGGTAAGCTCTATCGTAATAAATTGCAGCAGAATCAGGAATCTCTTGAGCATTGTTCAAAATACCGCGCACCCGATTGTAATTACCCCAGTCTTCACAAAGTGAATCCCCTTCCTTAGTCACTTTCAGCAAGGCATCGTAAGCTAGGTCACTTATCCCCATACCTATCTGTTCCTCCCAGAGACTGTAGTGAATATCCGCCTGTAAGTTGAGGGCACGAGCTAATTTTAGTTGCTGCTCTTCTTCCTCAAATATATCGACGCTTATTTTGATATCTGCTAAAGCCCGCTGCAACTCCATATTCTCTGGGTCATTCTCCTTCATTGCTAAAGCTTTCCAATATAAAGACTCAGCTAGAAGTAAGTTATTTCCCTGTTGCGCACTCAAGAATTCAGCATGCTCTACTAAGGTTAATGCAATTAGAGGCTCATTTTCATATAAAGCTTTACCCTTATTTAATAGATAGTCTATCTGCTCATTACCGTCATCTATTTGCTCAAATTCCTTCCATAAATATTCTGGCAAAATCGGTGCCACAACGGTTTGTCGCACTATCAAATCATCTTCGGGAGCGCTACAACCGTTCATGATGAACAGCAGCAAAACGCTCCCGAACAATAAATAAATTACTTTAGGAAAAGTAAAACATTTTCGCTCTCCCCTGTTACGCATTTTCGATTAAATTCTCTAGTGCTTCCAAGTATTCTAGCAACGCTTTGATATGTTGTTGCAGCGTCTCTGAAGGAATTAGCTCAAACTTAAGTTTTTTACGAAAGTGCGCAGCATTAACCTTGCCATCTGGGCGCGGCCTCATGTTTGGAGGATCAGCTTTCTTCTTGTCTTCCTCTTCCTTATCAGCGTGTTCAATTAAATCGTAAATCGTACGGATTGTACCAGGGTCCTGGATAACATCGAGTTCATCAAGGATTAATTCTTCAAATTCTGAAACTGAGTTGGCCATAAAACGTTTATTTTGGAATTTAAATCCAAGGTAAATAGCAAAGTAGTAGAAATTAGAAGATATTTAGGGAAGCCCCATCTACGCCAAGGGCAGCAGTGGGTTGGTTTAGGGAATGGTTACAATGCTACAATACTCATCTTAAATGTATGGAAAAATCAATGAAAATCAAGGTTCTCTCCGTTGGAATTGATCATTATGCGCATCCTCAGATTACGAATCTACGCGCAGCAGTAGCAGACGCTCAAAAGATCAAAAGTTTTTTCACCTCTACTTTACAAATCTCAGCGGCTAATTTTTGCCAACTCTACAACGACGAAGCTACTCGGGAAGCCATTATCGGAAAGTTTAGGAGTCACTTTCAGAATTTGCAGCCTAGAGACGTAGCGGTCTTCTATTATAGTGGTCACGGTTCTACGGAGCCCTGTAGTGAGGCCTTTGTTCAAGTAGGCTTGGACAATGCTGGAGGACAAAATGAGGCACTTGTGTGTTATGACAGCCGAATCAATGGTACCCGTAATATTGCGGATAAAGAATTGCGTTTACTCATTTCAGAAGTGCAACGCGATAGTGATGGCAATCATATTTCTGGTATCCATTTTGTCTGCATATTTGACTGTTGTCATTCTGGATCAATGCTGCGTGATGCTAAAAACCCAATTAGAATTCGTCTGGATCAATGTAACAACACAGAACGAAACCTGGGGGAGTACTTGGAAGGGCAGTACCAAATAATGGGTAAGCTGCATATTCCTCGCGCTGACTTTATATTGCTGGCGGCTTGTAGTCCTGATCAATCTGCTTTGGAAAATAATAACGGTGGCTACTTTACTACTGCTTTAATCGATTTTCTGGAGTATTCACACAAAACAAACCATTACCATTCCTACGCGGCCTTTTATTCCGTATTGAGGGAGACTATTTTCCAAGAGACCCAACATGAACAAACTCCTCATTTAGAATATGCAGGTAAAGTAGACCCTTACGATACCTTTCTACAACTACAAGGCAAAGCACTGGCTACTTATCCTGCTATTGTGCGTCATAATAATCAGCTAAAAGTCAATTTAGGAGCCATACATGGTATTGTCTACGAGGATGTACAAGAACAGGAAATCCCAATCTACCATATCTCAGACTTGAAGACGTCAGTTGGGACTTGTCGAGTGAGAAGAGTTGAACTAGAACACACCCTCATTCATAACTTCGAACCAGAGCATCAGCAGCGCACCATACTCACTGATGAATTAAATGATCAGACCATTAATCAATATTTCAAAGAATTGAGAGTTGGCCTTTGCGGTAATAGCCTCCCACTGGAAATCCGAGGAAGCTCTGAAAGTTCAGCAGTTAAAAATTTAGTGGAACAATTGCGACATAACCGCTTCGTATTGGAGAATAACAAAGCAAAATATCATTTACTACTTGACAAGGAAAACGTCACTCTTGAAGGAGTAAACCATGAGCAGATCTTGGGTTTTAAAAACTATACACCTGCCTGCACTAATGTACTCACACACCTACTTTTCCAAATCAATAAGTGGGAGAATATAAAAACCCTAACCAATACTAAGAGTACTCGAGTCAACCCCGACAAGATGACGCTGAGCTTCGAATACACCAACTACGAGGGAGTAAAACTAAAATTCAGCAATAGTTCCGTAGTAGACGATGAACGTCCTGTGATCGTCGAATATGATCCTGACCGTAGCCCTCTGACTTACTTTATCAAGTTTTCCCACACCAATATTCGCAAACTCTATTGTTACCTCGTACATCTGGATCGTACGTTTGGCATGAAGCAAAAGCATGAGAACTTCAACAAATATTTGGTGAAAAACGAGGAAGTTTGCATGTATGACTCCTTTGCTGACGGTAATGGCCTTGGCATCCGCAATCCCAATATTGATGAAATTGAAGATACTTTCGTACTCATCGCAGCAAAAGATCCACTTAGCATTCCTCACTCTTTACAACAGCAAGGCTTAGAGCAGCTGTACGGCATGACTATCGATGGAAAAGAAATAGCTGGAGGTGAACGTTCCGGTCAAACTAAAGATCCACCATTGGACAACCTCAACGAAGTCGAATGGGCCATCCGCAAAATAACCGTACGCACGGTGCGTAAGAAAAGCTAGCGCTAGAAGTTATTCACAAAATAAGGCTCCCTTGGCTCCCCACCGTAGCGGTGGCGGAAGGCACGGCGGCGGCGATACGGATAAACCGTCACCAGTTCGCCACGGTGGTGCATTTCCTGTACGCGCTTCCAGAAGTCGGGCGCAAAAAGGTCAGGGTGTAACTCCAGTAAGTAGCTGCGATTGACCTCATCCGCAATGAGGAAGCGGGGGAATTCTTCGGGGAAAATATCGTGAGTGCCGACGTGATAAGATGGTTCCGCCGAAAGTTCGTCCCAGGGATCCAGGGGTGGTGGGATACGGCGGAATTTATAATCGGTCAAGAAACCAATTTCATCGTAATCGTAGAACACGACGCGGCGCAGTCGAGTCACGCCGAAGTTCTTGAGCAGCATATCACCGGGGAAGATGTTTACGGCCGCCATTTCTTTAATCGCCTTACCGTATTCATTAATGATCTCGCGGGCCTCAGTTGTACTGGCCGTTTTCAAGTACACATCCAGCGGAATCATCCGCTTTTCGATGTAGCAATGCTTCAGAATCAGCTTGCCTTCCTTGATTTCTATTTGCGTGGCGCACTCCGTCTCCAGCTCTTCCAATACATCCGGGCTAAAGCGGGTAATCGGGATCGCCAGTTGTTGAAACAGATAACTATCGGCCATTCGCCCTACGCGGTCGTGCTTATTGACAAGCTCGTAGCGCTCTACCACTTCTTGGAATGTCGTTTGTTTAGGAGGCTGAAATTTGTCTTTGATAACCTTGAACACCGTTGGATGAGAAGGCAGTGAAAACACCGTCATTACCATTCCTTTTATACCTACCGGAAAGGTAAAATGGTCCATAGTTTGGTCTAGGTGGCGCTCAAAGTCGCGGTAGAAGACCGTCTTTCCGTGCTTTTCAAAACCAATGGAATTATACAATTCGCCCAGACTCTTAGTGGGCATGATGGAGCGCAGAAAATCCACCATTTCACTCACAATATCCACATCCACCAGGAAGTAAGCCCGGTTATAAGAAAAAATGGTGCTTACCTCCCGCTCGTGCAGCAACAGCGCATCTATAATCAAACCGTCCTTCCCGTGCACGATCGGCAACACAAAAGGAACCGGCTTCCCATGTTGGGTCAAGCGTCCAACAATATAGGCTGCTTTGTTGCGAAAGAAGACTGACTTTAGTATCTCCAACTGGAGCGGAAATCCATCTACCACATGCGCTTCTGCCCATTCCCGCAAGGCTCTAAGGATATATCCCGTATCGCGTTCCAGGTTCTCAAATGGTTGATCAAAGGGATAATATTCCAACATCTGCTGGAGCCCCAGTTCGTACGTTCCGGTCAAGTATAGGGAATGGTAAATCGGAACAGTACTCTTAAATTCCCGGTAGGTCCCCCTACCCTGCACAAACATCAGCTCATCATCCTTACCGAGTTGCCCCTGGTGAGCGTGTCGAAAAACGGAATTGTAGAAAGATTCGGCAATGTTGCGGGTATTGAAATTGGCGATCTCTTCCGCAAAATAATAGCGCATCCGCAGCCATACCTCACGGTCGCTAGCCCGGTGATCTAAGAACTGTAGGAGCCGTCGCGTCGTCTCCCCTACCATCTCCTTGTACAAGCTAATTCGCCGACGGGCATCTTCTTGAATGCCGTGCCAATCCTGGTGCTCAAAACGGATCTGCGCCCGCTTAGTTATCCGCTTGTATTTACCGTGATAACCAATGTAAGCCTCCAGTACCAGATAGGCCGCTTCGTAAGGATTGAGCTTTTCGAAAACCATAAGTTTAAATTTAGCTAATTATACCGCAAAAAACACCTACCTTTGCGCCCGATTTCAGGGCGGTTTTACGAAACACAAGGCCGCTCACCCCAAAGCAATGGAAACTATGATGAACCTTCGCAACATCGCTATCATCGCGCACGTCGATCACGGAAAGACTACCCTGGTAGACAAAATGCTGCTCGCCGGCCAATTATTCGCTGAGCACGAAAAGCCCGGTGAACTCATACTCGACAACAACGATCTGGAGCGGGAACGCGGCATCACCATCCTCGCTAAAAACGTTTCCATTACCTACAAGGACACGAAGATTAATATCATCGATACTCCTGGTCACGCCGACTTTGGTGGCGAGGTGGAACGGGTACTAAACATGGCCGACGGTGTATTGTTGCTGGTAGATGCCTTTGAAGGGCCAATGCCGCAAACACGCTTCGTATTACAGAAAGCGCTGGAGTTGGGCCTCCGCCCAATTGTGGTCGTCAACAAAGTCGATAAACCCAACTGTACGCCAGAAGAAGTACAGGAGGCCGTATTCGATTTGATGTTTGATCTGGGCGCCACTGAGGAGCAGCTCGATTTTCCTACCGTATTTGGTTCCGCCAAGTTTGGTTGGATGAACGATACCTGGGAAGAGCAGACGGATAATATCCTCCCACTTCTGGATAACATCCTGGAGCATGTTCCAGAACCAGAGGTAAGCGAAGGCACTACCCAGCTACTTGTCACCAGTATCGACTACTCTCGCTACATCGGTCGTATCGCCATTGGTCGTCTAAGCCGTGGAAGCTTAAAGACTGGCCAGCAAGTCAGCTTGGTCAAGCGTGATGGTACCATCGAAAAGCACCGCGTGCGTAACCTCTACATCTACGAAGGTTTCGGCCGCATGGAGGTGCAAGAAGTACAAGCGGGTGACATCTGCGCCATATTTGGCATCGAAGGATTCGAAATTGGTGATACTATTGCCGATGTAGAGGCTCCGGAAGCATTGCCAACTATCGCAATCGACGAGCCCACACTAAGCATGACCTTCAACATCAACGACTCGCCCTTCTTTGGTCAGGAAGGTAAGTTTGTTACCTCTCGTCATCTAAAGGACCGCTTGGAAGCCGAATTGGAGCGTAACCTGGCGCTTCGTGTAGAACCTACTCAAACACCCGATTCCTTCAAGGTCTTCGGACGTGGTGTACTTCACCTGAGTGTACTAATCGAAACCATGCGCCGGGAAGGGTACGAGCTACAAATTGGCCAGCCACAGGTTATCATTAAGGAAATCGACGGGCAGAAGAATGAGCCGATTGAAGAGTTGACCATTGACCTACCGGAAACGGTAAGCGGTACCGCCATCAATATGGTTACCCAACGTAAAGGCATCATGTTGAGCATGACACCCAAAGGTGACCGGATCATCCTAGAATTCGAAATCCCAAGCCGTGGCCTCATCGGCCTGCGTTCTAATATGCTAACCGCTACTGCCGGTGAAGCCATTATGACCAGCCGCTTTAAAGAATTCCAACCTTACAAGGGCGAAATTTCTGGGCGTATCAATGGTTCCTTGATCAGTATGGAGAAAGGTAAGGCTATCCCCTACTCTATCAATAACCTGCAAGAGCGTGGCCGTTTCTTCATCAATCCAGGTGCCGAGATTTACGAGGGCCAAGTGATCGGTGAAAACAGTCGCCCGAGCGATCTGGTGGTAAACGTGACCAAGACCAAAAAGCTGACTAATATGCGCTCGGCTGGTGCGGATGATAAGAACCGTATCGTCCCTGCTCGTAAGTTCACCCTAGAAGAAGCCTTAGAGTTCATCCAGGCGGATGAGTACGTAGAGGTAACGCCAGAGAGCTTACGTCTACGCAAGATTTTGCTACGTGAAGCGGAGCGTAAGCGTGGGCAGAAGATCACCTTTGGATAAATAGGAAGTTCCACAAAGGAAATCGGAGATCGAAAATCAGAAGTCGGAGACGGTGGAAAGAACTGCTGTTAATAACTTCCGACTTCCGATCTCCCACTTCAGACATTTCATCTTTCCTATTTCTAACTTCTGATTTCTAAGCTGCTAAAACCCAAAACGCGTCCCCACAACCCAAAGTCCGAGATTTTGCGAAGGACTAGGTGTGCCAGGTACCTGTACACTAGGTAGACTAAAGCGCACATTGCCATCTAACTGAAATGTGTTTGGGTAATAATTAACAAAGACATTGGCGAAGCTGTACCCCAAATGGGCAGTGAGTGCATACTGGAAGCCCGAATGGCTGAAAAGAATTTCCGATTGCCCTAATTCGTAAATGGGCACATTATTATAATCATCACTCAATACTGTGCTGATCTTTAAACCAGCACTCATCGACCAGCGCCCCTCGGGATGGCGATTGTACCATTCGTAGTAGGGACTAATTTCCACAAAGGGCATAACCGCACTCACCTGGAAATCAAGGATTCTTTCTGGCAAGTCATCCACAAGCTGATCAAATTCCTCTCTACTTAGCGTTAAAACATCAGTGATGGTTTGAATCTGTCCGCGACGTACATTTCTGATTCGGTAGTCTACTAATGACACTCCTAACGCTGCCCGCAAGCGCCATTTCTTGCGCCCTTGCTCACGCAGTAGTATACTGTTCCCCAAAGCCACTTCTACGGCGGTGTTGCTGCGAATTTCTCCGTGTATCCGATATTGCAACTGCTCCGGAACTTCATCGTTTAGGAGAAAAACATCCGATTCTGCTAGAAAACTTCTACCGATCGTCATACCCATCGTGGGCGTTAAAAACCACTTATCCAACCGGAGCCCTCCCGTTAATCCTTTGATCACCTCCGTAGCCGGGACACCTTGGCGGAGTTCTTCTGCACTTTGCCGATCCAACTCTTCTTCTCCAGTAATTCCCTCCTGCCGCATACGCCACAGCTCATCGAAAAGAAAATTGAGATCATAACGGTCAATTACCGCAAAGTCCGCTGGCGACTTGGCCAGAAAAATCACTTTAGTATTATCACCAATTTCCACCTCAAGGGTATCTAAGTAGAGGGTTTCCTGAGCATAAGTGGCCTGGCTGAGCAGCAAACTGATCAGTACAAATAGAGAAAAAATACGCATGTCGCTTAAGTATTAATTCGGTTTTGAAGTAGTTTTCGAGGCGGGTGGCAGAATGGAAAAGGTACCATCTCCATTGGGTTGTATCCCCAACTCTACCCAGTCAATCTCACCTTCGGTATTAAGGCGTTTATATTGTTGCCAAAGTCGCTTCGCGAATGCTCCTTGGCGGGCATCAGCGGAAGGAATCTCTGGTATTTTTAGCTTCAATTTAGTTCCGGAGCGTGTATCGGCAGGTAGTGCTGCCACCGACTCTGGCAATAACTCCAATGGACTGGCAATCGGCCCTATTGGCACAGCCTCTGGAATCTGCTCCTGCGCAATGGGCAAGGTTAGCATTGACACCGAATCCTGAGGTGCTGCTAATGGCACTGGCGATACTGGGGGCTTCAACTGGAATGACGGGGTTTGCAGTGTTTTCGCCGGTACAAACGTTGCTGGCACCTCCTGCTCAACATCTGTTGGGTGCGATTCCATCTCTACCGCTGGCACGTCCTCTAAATAAGGATTAACTACCTCCTCCACTTGCGCATTGGTAGGTGTGGTTGCTTCCGTTTCACTCAGCCATCGTACTCCACCCAGCACCACGGCCAGCAAGAATACCCAGACCATCCACCAAGCCTTCCGCTGCGGTGGTGCTTGCTGGGTCTCAATCTGCTGCCAAACGCGTTCTACCGACCAGCTTGGTGCATCCGTTTCCTCCCACAATTCGGCCGGGTACGGCTCGTGGTCTTGTAGCCGTTTCATACGCTGTTTGTTTTTTTCAATTGACGTTTGAGATAGGTTCTTGCCTTGTTCAGCTGGGACTTAGAGGTTCCTACGGAAATGCCCAGCGCTTTAGCAATATCAGCATGCTTAAAGCCATCAAAGACGTACAGTTGAAGAATGGTCCGGTAACCTTCTGGAAGTCGTTTGATTAGTCGCATCACCTCCTGCAATGAAAGCATCGCCAGAACATCATCTTCTCCATCACGCGACTGTACCATTGGCAAATCTCGCTCCTGTTGCCAACGTTTCTGTCGTCGCAAGCGCCCTAAGGCTTGATTGATCACGATGCGGCGCATCCAGGCTTCAAACAAATTGCGATGGGCAAATTTTTGCTCTGCTATCGCTCCAAAAATG
>JBCBWU010000171.1:0-16264 GCA_039816955.1 Bacteroidota bacterium | reverse complement strand
GGCCTTCTTTCACGCTATGGTCCGAATCAATACCATCTTAATTGACTTCTGTCGGGATATTTGGACCTATATATCTATGGAGTACTTCCGGCAAAAAACGGTAGCCGGCGAAGTGGGCTCCAGTGCCATGCCACATAAAGTAAATCCCATTGACTTTGAAAATGCGGAGGGGAACTTGGGAATCGCCAACGCCATTTTGGAACACCTAGCTCACAAACTCCCCATCTCACGTTTACAGCGCGACTTAACAGATAGTACGGTTTTACGCAATATAGGTGTACCATTTGCGCACAGCGTAATTGCATTCAAGGCCATCCAAAAAGGATTAGGTAAACTGCTTTTGAATGAAGCTAAACTACAAGCTGATCTCGAGGCGAATTGGATGGTAGTAGCCGAAGCTATTCAGAATATCTTACGACGAGAGAATTATCCAGCACCCTACGAGGCACTCAAGGCGCTTACTCGTGGTAAAGCAGCTGTGGGTGAAGCAGAAATTAAAGCCTTTATCCAAGAGCTGGAGGTAAACGATTCGGTCAAAGCCGAACTACTAGCGCTGACACCACAATCCTATACTGGTATCTACAAGTAGTACCGAAACCTGAACGTAAGTTTGGTATTATCAATAAGTGATGTGAGTTTTGCTTCCAACGATTGTGAAAAGGTTAGAAGCAAAACTCACATTTTTCTTAGTAGACAAGAATACGTTCTATCTCCCGCCGACCATTGAAGCTAGACAACTCCAATAGGTATATACCAGAAGGCAGAATACTGAGGTCCAAAGTCTCCGTAGTGGATTCAATAGTAGCCTGATGGATTAGGCGTCCATCCAAGGCAATTAAACGCATTTCAAACGGGCCTTCCCAGCTATCACCGAAGCGTACACCCAGCCAATCATCGGTAGGATTGGGGAAGATAATGTTGTCCTCCTCATTGACGTCAATGGGTGAAAGGCCGTCAATCCATTCGGCAAGCTTATCCACATAGATTTCATCGACCAGATTCCTGGCTAATGGCGGCATGCGTTCTTGCGTAATGCTGGCATCGCGGAGCCAAAACTCTGATACCGAATGGTCCCCCGCTTGGATAATGAGCCGGTCGGGATCTGAGGCATTACTGGTAGTAGCTACGCCAATAATATTCTTTAGTATTAATGGTGTATGAAACTGCAAATCCATGTGGACGGTGGGTAGAGCACCGTGCCGGTGACAGGAAGCACAATTCGCATCGAAATAGGAGCGAATTCTGAGGTCCAGATCGATGGTTTCATCATCAATTGGATAAGCTCTGTCGTAACGACTGGCAGAACCGATATCCTGATTAAAGACGCCCAACTCATTTAAATAAGTGAGCTGATTCATAGGTTCTCCCAAATGAGGGTAATCCAGTTCGCCGTTCAGTTGGTGGGTTTTCACTCCTAAAACATGATTGGCGCTGGTATTGTGGCAGGTCATGCACTGTTCACGACTGGGATAATCCCAAGCTTGCTCGTAGGCAAATTGGCCGTTTTCGTCTGTAATACTGAAGGTCTTCGCACTACCACCTCCTTGTAGAAATGCTTCAGTTCCTTCCTCATTCCATTTGTAAGTCAATCCATAAGAACGGTTATCCTCCCCGATCACGAAGAAGCGAGTTTCCAGGCGTTGACTGGGTCCACCTTCGCCGATGGTCAACGGCATATCGAAGTGCTTAATAAATACCGTACCAACCGGGAAATCCCAGTCTTGCTTAGCCCGGAACTGAATTTGCTCGCTGGCATTATCAAACGTACCGTCGTTGGGCAAGGCAATCCAACGCTTTTTCGTAGCTCGATCCGACCACAAGGGTGATTGCACATCATACGGGATAATTCCGGCAACGGGTGTCAATGATTCCAAATCAGTGAATACGCCTAGTTCTGAAAGCTTGGCGGGAGGATCTGCTACCTCCACACTACGCTTAAGTCGGAAGATTTTCCCCGGAATCACTTCCATACGGTTACCAATAATGGTGATCAAAATATCTCCGTTTGGCATTGGAAAAACACCCGTGATACCAGCACCTTGCGGAATATCAACCGGCTGTCCATCTAAATTGGGCAGTAAGGTTTCAATTTCTGGTTCAACTTGTTCACTGGATGTACTCAGCGCCATCAGGCGATTACTTATATAATCAGCGAATAGGTACTTACCCACTAGCTCGGGAAACTTAGTCCCCTGGTAAACGTCTCCACCAATAATGCAGGCACCAAAGGTTCGTTCGTAAGCCAAATAGGGCGCGCGCTCTACCCCGATGTAATCCTCCTCTGCTGGGCGATCGTATTCTTGAAGACGATGTGTTCCCTCAAAATAGGGCCACTGCATATTGTCACCTTTACGTACCTGGCTAATCTCTTCCTGGGTAGCGCCTCCTACATCTGCTACCCAAATTCTGTCCGTTTCATAATCGTAGGACATCGCGTAGGGGCTTCTGAGGCCAACTGCGTAGAACTCTTCCAAGTACTCACCATCTGGACTTAACCAGGGGTTATCATTCGGAATCATATAACCCTGCGTAAAGGTCTCCGGCCACTCATTAGGTGGATTAGCATAGGCAATCGGTTGGCGAACAATGGGGTGGCTCCGGCTGGGGTCATTATCTATATCAATGCGCAGGATACCACTGAAGAGGCCGCCATCCAGCCGCTGCGTGGAAATGACGCGCTGCGATTCGTGGCCTTCATCGCCAACAGAGATATACAGCATTTCGTCCGGACCAAAGAACAAGGCACCGCCGTTGTGCCAGGTCATGCGATCATATTGCTGAATAAGAATTTCTTCAGAATCCGCATCGAACGTTTCCGTCACTGGATCCCAGCGAAATTTAGAGAGGCGGTTGTAACCAATCTCGTCCCATTGATCAGGGTCTGGTTTGTGCCGGTAGTAAACGAAAATGACTTGCTTATCTGGTTCGTTAGGATCACCAAATTTTGGGTGTAGGACCATTCCCACGGTTCCCCCATCCCCAAGTTTAAAGGATCGGTCTTTGATATCCAGTACCGTTTCGGCAAATTGATCTTCCATATCGATCCGCCAAATTTCGCCCCACTTACCTAACACCAATACATCTGTACTGCTGGTAAAGGGGATAATGCGAACAGGGCCGTAAAAGGTCTGTCCCGGTAAAGGATCAACTAATTCCCAGGCACCTCCGGCACCAGGTGTAGTGCGAGGAAAAATGCCATTTAGGAATGGAGAAATAGCACCGGGCGGCGGAAAAAAGCTCGCGGTCCGGAAAGAATAAACTAGTATGGCGCCCACTACAAATAGGGGCACGAGCACTCGACTAGAGATACGCATGTTCTTCAAGTAGATAATGGTGGTAAAAATCAGAAAGGAAGGTACACAAAAAAAGTTGCTCCCTAAGGAAGTTCTCCGACAAATACCCTGGCATTATCTAGCAAAAAAATGGCGGAAATTATGATGGCCAAAGCATAACTACTAAAGGTAGATCGCCAGTCTTAAGTACTACGTCTGATTGTAAGTACTCAAGACAAAGCCCTTATCGACTGCTCGCTTTTCACCAACTCCCAATCCGCTTCTTTTGCATTAGGGTTTCTAACTCAGGGAGAACTTGCATGTCCTCGATCGTAGAGGGTGGATTAAAAGGCTTGCGATCAGCAATCTTACGCATAATCTTGCGTAAGATTTTTCCGGAACGCGTTTTGGGTAAACGTTCAACCTGGACCGCTCTCTTGAAAGCAGCAACGGGCCCAATACTTTTGCGAACCATCTGAATCACTTCTGCCTCAATTACTTCCTCAGAAGAATTGGTACCAGCTTTCAAGACAAAGAACCCAACCGGTATTTGTCCTTTCAGTTCATTTTGGACACCTACTACGGCACATTCGGCAATCGCCGGATGCCCAGCTAACACTTCTTCCATCTTGGCCGTAGATAAGCGGTGCCCTGCTACATTGATAATGTCATCAATTCGCCCTGTAATATAGACGTAACCATCTTCATCCTTATAACCGCCATCTCCGGAGAAATAGAATCCAGGACAGGGCTCGAGATAAGAGCTTTTAAACCGATCGGTATCGGCCCAGAGGTTTGGCAAGCAGCCGGGAGGAAGTGGGTAACGAATGAATACCGCTCCTTCTTCTCCTGCCGGTAAAGGTTGATTATCAGCGTCCAGGATTTGTACATCAAAGCCACAAACCGCGGGGCCAGCTGATCCCGGCTTAACTGGCAGAAGCTCCATTCCCGCCATATTGGCTAGCATGGGATAACCCGATTCGGTTTGCCACCAGTGGTCAATTACTGGTACATTCAGCAGATTCTCACACCAAGTTAGCGTCGCAATATCTGTGCGTTCACCCGCCAAGAAGAGATAGCGCAAGCAGGAGGTATCATATTTGGCTTTCAATTCCCCCTTAGGATCCTCTTTCTTAATCGCCCGAAAAGCTGTGGGTGCTGTAAAGAACACTTTTACCTGATATTCCTCAATGACCCGCCAGAAGGTACCAGCATCAGGCGTTTTGATGGGTTTGCCTTCAAAAAGAACCGTAGTACAGCCAAAGATTAAAGGTGCATAAACGATATAGGAATGACCAACAACCCAACCTACATCCGACGCGGCCCAGTAGGTTTCTCCCGGCTGAATGCCGTATACATTTTTCATGCTGTAGTGCATTGCTACTGCATGACCACCATTATCACGAACAATTCCTTTTGGTTGTCCAGTAGTTCCGGAGGTGTACAAGATATACAGTGGATCGGTAGCATCTACAGGTACGTAGTCTACTGCTGCCGCATTTTCCAACAACTCCATCCAATCAAAATCACGGCCTGACTGCAAGGTGGCTTCAACAAAATCCCGCTGATATACAATGCATGCTTCTGGCTGATGAGTAGCCATTTCTAGCGCCTGATCAATGATGGGTTTGTATGGAACGATCCGCTGAATTTCTTTTCCTCCACTAGCCGCCAGGATCAGTTTGGGTTTGGCATCGTCAATACGAATAGCCAGTTCATTGGCAGCAAAACCACCGAAGACTACCGAGTGGACCGCTCCAATTCGCGCGCAGGCCAGCATGGCAAATACCACCTGTGGGATCATTGGCATATAGATAATGACGCGGTCCCCTTTCTCTATCCCTCGCTCCTTCAGTACTCCGGCCAAGCGCGCCGTTTCTTCCAAAAGTGTGCGGTAAGTATACTGCGCTTTTTTACCAGTGACCGGCGAATCATAGATCAATGCTACCTGGTCGGCCCGCCCATTGGCTACCTGGTGATCCAGGGCCAGATAGCAAGTATTCAATTGTCCGCCCTTGAACCAATGATACAGCCCATTTTCGTCTGTACTCAAGCCTTTTACCGGTTTAGTAAACCAATTAATGGCAGCTGCTTGCTCCATCCAATAGGCCTCCTGATTGGCCAGACTGAGTTGATATTCTTTGGCGTAGGTCATGATTTCTGGTTTGATACAGATCGATTGTGGGTATTGAGTGACCATAAATTTAACAAAACATATAATTATCTATATTTTTACATTGAATGATTTTTATCATCGCCCCTTTTTCCAATATTCTGGATCTTTAATCCCGACGTATTCCTGCACTTATGAATGTCATACCAGGCCGAGTTTTAAGTTTTTTACGAGGGTTTATTCCTTTTAGCTTGCTGAAGCCGGAAACACTCCAACGAATATCGGAGTATGTGGTGATTCAGCACCATAAAGCGGGTGACTACATTTTCCAGCTTGGCGAAAGCCCTAAAGAGTATTTGTACGTGGTACGCGATGGTGCCGTGGAGATCATCCAGCCGGAAACCAATGTTCTGGTTGAATACTGTGACGAAGGTGATCTCTTTGGCTTGCGCCCCATCATCGCCAATGAAGCCTACCTCTTATCGGCAAAGGCGGCGGAGGAAAGTCTGATTTATGCCATCCCGGCCATCAATGTACAGCAGGTCATTGAGTCGAACCCCAAAGTAGGTTACTATTTGGCTCAGCAGTTTGCCAGTGGTATCAGCAATAAGTACACTAAAATGTACAAGGGGCGTTTGTTCTTGGAAAAAGACCTATCAGTACTTTATCAGAATTCTCTATTTGAAATTCAATCAGTACAGCAGAGCAAAAAACCCATCACCTGCACCATGGATTACACTATCCAGGAGGCTGCAAAAAAGATGCAAGCGAACAGCGTAGGCTCCATCATCATTGTCAATGAAAAAGATCACCCAATGGGTATTATTACCGACCGTGATCTGCGGAATCGGGTAGTAACAGGGGAGCTATCGCGTAAAGAGCCGGTCCATAAAGTGATGAGTAGCCCAGTAGTTACCGTTGAGGCAAACGCCAGCGTAGCACGAGTGCAAATTATGATGATGCGACACCGTATCCACCACTTGTGCATCACCGCTGACGGGACAGATAAACAACCAGTACTGGGAATTCTATCAGAGCACGATCTTCTGGTGCTCCAGGGCAATAACCCCGCGATCCTCATCCGCGAAACTAAGCGGAGTAAAAACGCGGAAGAACTACGAGAGATCAGGGCAAAGGGTGAGCAATTGCTACAGCGCTACCTGGAACGAGAAGTCGCTATTGATTTTATTGCCGATGTAATGACGGAGATCAACGATGCACTTATTCATCGGGTCATCGACCTCAGCATTACCACCTTGGAAACCGAGGGGCAGTCCTTACCGAGCGATGTAGCTTGGTCTTGGTGGGGGCTGGGCAGCGAAGGACGCGGAGAGCAACTACTCCGTACTGATCAGGATAATGCGTTGATCTTCGCGGACGTTCCAGACGAGCAACTGGAAGCTACCCGAGCGCAGTTCTTGCGACTGGCAGAAAAAGTTACCGCAGCACTGCATCAGGCCGGTTTCGCTTATTGTCCCGGCGAAATGATGGCGAGTAATCCACGCTGGTGCCTTTCGAAACAAGAATGGAAAGACCAATTCTCGGAGTGGATCCTCACTCCAACAACACAAAATATTCTGCACTGCAATATCTTCTTCGACTACCGAAGTCTGTACGGAGACGCGAAACTCGCCGCAGAGATTGGGGAGCACATTTACACCACGATTGATCAAAAGGGTATCTTCTTGTCATTGCTTGCCAAGAATACGTTACAAAATCCACCACCACTGACCTTCTTCCGCAACTTTGTCATTGAGAAAGATGGTAAGCACAAGGACGCTTTTAATATCAAAGCCAGGGCTATGATGCCCTTAACCGATGCGGCCCGAGTACTTATTCTGGGGCACAAAGTGAGTGGCATCAATAATACCTTTAGGCGCTTTGAGAAACTAGCCGAGCTTGAGCCAAACTATAAAGAGCTTTACGAGCAAGCAGCTGATGCCTACGAAATTCTCATTCGCTATCGGGCTCTACAAGGTCTCAAAAATGGGGATACTGGTCAATTTTTGAATCCAGCAGATCTGAGTAAGATGCAGCGCTTGAATCTGCGCAATAGTTTTACGCCGATACGGGAATTGCAGGAGATCATTGGTATACGCTACCGAGTTAGTTTCTTCAATTAAAGCTATGAACTGGTGGAAAAAAATATGGCCCTGGGGAAAGGATTTACCGGACACTCCTTATTGGAAGGCGTACCAAGCTCACTTTTCAGAGCAACCTACACGCAGTACGCTCATCAGGGACTTACGCTTTGTAGTCTTAGATACGGAAACCACCGGGCTAGATCCTCAAAACGACGCCATACTATCCATTGGAGCCGTAGCCGTTCGTAATCAGCAAATCTGGATTGCCGATCGCTTTGAAGCCTTTCTCCCCCAGGAGGACAATCAACTGGTTAATGACCAGGAAGCAGTAGCCGTACACGGCATTCTAGAAAAACACGGTAATCAGCAACAAGCTACCGCTGAAATCCTGATCGACTTCCTAGCCTACCTTAAGGGAAGTATCCTCGTAGCGCAGCACGCAGCGTTTGATTATGGCATTTTACAGACGGCCTACCAAACACAACTACGTGGCCACTTACTAAACGCTACTATTGATAGCGCTCACCTGGCCAAACGACTTGATGATCCTTCTAGAGCAAGTCGTATGAATCCAGCCCATACCAAGCAGTACGGACTGGATCAACTTTGCCAACGCTTTAATATTCCCATTGAAGCGCGCCACACTGCTTCAGGCGATGCCTTATTGACCGCGATCCTACTAGTAAAACTCTTATCCCGTCTAGAAGCCAGAGGTATTAGACACTGGGGAGAATTACAACGTTAAAGCCGTCCGCCCAGAGTAGTGATTGAGAATAAGTTGGTATAATTGTGCCGAATTAATAGCTACCCGACTCATCTACCTATGAAAAAGATTCTATTCCTCCTAGGTGTTTTCACCTTCTTGAGTGCTCTTAGCATTAACCCAGCAGAAGCTGCCGTTTTGCATCCAATCAAGCAACAAGAACAAACCGAAAGCGTCGAAAAAGCGGAACGTCGCTTAAGCAAAAAAGAACTTCGACAAGAACGACGAGCCCAGCGCAAGAGTTTCCGTAAGGCGTTGCGCGAGCAGCTTCGCCAAGCTAGGAAAAGCGGAAAAGTTGATGATGTAGAGCTCATCCTGCTTGTTCTTCTGGCCTTGATTATCGCTCCATTGGCCATGTTCATCTACGACGGCTACGCTAGTGATCGTTTTTGGCTCACCTTAGTTCTATGGCTAGCAGGACTCTTACTTGTTGGTCTGCTGGGCTTCCTGGGCAGTCTGGCCGTATTAGCTAGTGTTATTTATACCTTATACGTGATCTTGAGCGAATCGCTCTAGCCCGAACTGGCTCAACACTGTTGTTAGAATAGAAGCGGGTAGACTCAGAACTGCCCGCTTAGGCCTGTTTTTGGCCTAAAACTTCATAAATCGTACCATATATAGAAAACTATATAGGTAGATTTACGTTTGCCAAAGTAGATTCTGCTATGCTTGGGCAAGATGAAAAGTATGAAAACACCGAATCAAACGGCAATGCTACGTGAATCCAGCGAGACCCTACGCGCCATCGCTCATCCCCTTCGACTTCAAATTATCGAATTGCTACACGCCAATAAGCAGCTTACTGTGACTGAGATTCATCAGCAACTGGGTGTCGAACAAGCCGTTGCTTCTCATCATCTACGCATTCTAAAAGGTAAGCGCGTTGTTGATCTAGAACGCAACGGAAAAAACTCTTTGTACTTCTTGGCTAATCCTGCTTTCTATGATATCGTCCGCATTATTAGCGACAATACTTAGGCAAATTAGAAATACGAATAGCTGGTAGAACAATTCTTTCATCTCATACTCCTTATTCTAACTTCTGACCTCCTCTTGATAGCTATCGGGACTCCCAGCTCCGATTGCCTTTCGCTCCTCCCCTTTCCTATCTCCTGCTTCTAACTTATTATTTTCCAGGACCACATTTTTCGTTAATACGACTCTTGATTTCCGAATTATCTTCTATGGGTGAAATAAAAATTAGAAAAAAATAACGTCTACACTTGTATATATATACATATCTATATACTTTAGCAGAGGATTTACTACAGCTCCAAACTTGAGAAACATCAATTTCTAAGATCATGAGAGCAACAATACTATTCATTTCATGCACGCTTTGTTTGCTTTTGGCAATAAGCACAGGACTACAAGCCCAAGAGGCCCCCACAGTAGATCACTCTTACAAGCCACTCAAGCTGAGCCTCAACGAGGACGGTAGCAAATACGTTCGATTCATCATTTGGCACCAACAATGGCTTACCACCAGTAATCTGTCTGCTCCTGACAATGGAGATGCCGCCAAATTGCAGCTGACCTCTAGTATCCGTCGTTCAAGAATGCTGGCTTTTGCCCAGGTTTCTCCTCGCTTTTTGATTTTAACGCACTTTGGTTTAAATGGCTTAAATCCCGGAAACCTTACCTCTCTGGGCGGGAACGGAGATGCCCCTCAGCTTTTCCTTCACGACGCCTGGGTAGAATTCATGGTGAACAAAAACCTTTACATCGGTAGTGGATTGCATTATTGGAAAGGGCTTACCCGACTATCGAATCAAAGTACACTCAACTTCATGACGCTGGACCAGAGTCGTCCGTTTGTCCACTGGCATTCACTGGGTATTACCGACCAATTCGCCCGTCACTTGGGCCTATACGCAAAGGGCAGTATCGACAAATTTGACTACCGCATTGCTTTCAATAATCCCGGTCGTAATGGTATCCGTGGCAACTTTAACGGCCTCGATGATCCAGCACTTTCGTACGACGGTGTCAACAATTTGGATAAAGATGGAAATCCTACTGGAAACACTATTGTAGAGGGTTATTTCCGCTATCAACTGGCAGATAAGGAGTCCACCAAGTTACCCTACGCAGTAGGTTCCTATCTCGGCAAGAAGAACGTATTGGCTATTGGCGCAGGTTTTTACTCTCACCCTAACGGTATTTACAATTCAGCTACTGAAACGCACGAAGCTGCGCAACACTTTGCCGCGGATGTCTTCCTTGATAAACCTACGGCCAATGGTGGTTGCATAAACGCCTACGCCTCGGTCATGAATTTCAATTATGGCGATAACTACATCGCACGTTGGGCCGGTACCGGCACTGTATTGTATGGCCACTTGGGCTACTTGATCCCCAAAACCAAGTTTATGCCGTACGTCGCGTACCAGAGTGGAAATTACGATGCCTTTGAAGATCCTACCAGCGCACTGGATATTGGGGTGAACTACTTTATCAACGGCCACAACGCAAAGATTACGCTAGAATACCACCGCATCAACAATGACCCTCGCGAAGATGGCATTGGTGCAACGGTCACGCAGGCATCTGCTCAGACCTTGAGTCAGTTGCGTATGCAGGCACACATATTCCTTTAAACGATAACACTACTTCACTAAGCGAGTGGGCTTCTACCCTTTCGTTGCAAAACAAAACGCATGTCTGACAAGAACTTAAAGCAGTACTGGCGCGATAATATTCGCTACGTACTTATACTATTGGCAGTTTGGTTTTTGGTGTCTTATGTCTTTGGCATCTTCTTCGTAGACAGCCTGAATACTGTTAGCCTGGGTGGCGCCCCACTCGGTTTCTGGTTCGCCCAGCAGGGCTCCATTTATGTATTTGTCATCCTGATCTTCGTTTACGTCAGTTGGATGAACAAACTGGACAAAAAATACGATGTCGACGAACAGTAAGCTCAAGGGCTTCTCGACAAAGCATTATTTAACAACTGATTGAAATTAATATATTATGGATGTTCAAGGTTGGACACTACTCATAGTTGGGCTTACTTTCGCCTTATATATCGGCATCGCCATTTGGGCACGTGCCGGATCAACAAAAGAATTTTACGTAGCTGGTGGCGGTGTTCCGCCCCTCGCTAATGGTATGGCTACTGCGGCCGATTGGATGTCAGCAGCCTCCTTTATTTCAATGGCCGGTCTGATTTCCTTTATGGGCTACGACGGAGGGGTTTACCTCATGGGTTGGACCGGTGGATACGTTCTATTAGCTCTCCTTTTAGCCCCTTATCTTCGAAAATTTGGCAAGTTTACCGTCCCGGATTTTATTGGTGACCGCTATTATTCTAACACCGCACGTACGGTGGCGGTAGTATGTGCACTGATTGTATCCTTTACCTACGTTGCCGGCCAGATGCGCGGTGTAGGTGTGGTATTCTCCCGTTTCCTGGAGGTTGATATCAACATGGGTGTCTACATTGGTATGGCCATTGTATTTTTCTATGCGGTTCTGGGTGGTATGAAAGGTATCACCTATACCCAGGTGGCTCAGTACTGTGTCTTGATCTTTGCCTACATGGTGCCTGCTATTTTTATTTCTTTAGCCATGACCGGCAATGCTATTCCTCAGCTAGGTCTAATTGGCGAAATGAACGACGGAAGCGGAATGGCGCTACTAGGCAAGCTAGACCAACTGACGACTGATCTTGGTTTTACCGAATACACCTCAGGTAAAAAGTCAATGATTGATGTCTTTGCTATCACCTTTGCGTTGATGGTGGGTACGGCGGGTTTGCCTCACGTAATTGTACGTTTCTTTACCGTACCACGGGTGAAAGATGCTCGTTCTTCGGCGGGTTACGCCTTGCTCTTCATCGCTATTCTTTACACTACGGCTCCCGCTATTGCCGCTTTTGCTCGTACCAATATGATCAATACGGTGAGCAACCAGGAATATGCCTCTATGCCAGAATGGTTCGGTAAGTGGGAAGACACCTCACTACTGTCTTGGGTAGACAAGAATGGAGACGGCAAAATTCAGTACCTACCAGGTGATCCTTTTGCTGGTAAGCCTGATCCACAAAAAGATGATGCCGGTAATGTGCTACGAGGGGACCACGGACAGATTCTAGTTACTAACAAGCTTGGTGACAACTTAAACGAGTTGTACGTGGACCGTGATATCATGGTACTAGCTAATCCAGAAATTGCTAACCTTCCAGCTTGGGTCATTGCCCTGGTAGCGGCTGGTGGTTTAGCGGCGGCATTATCTACTGCAGCTGGCCTTCTTCTGGTCATCTCGACTGCGATCTCTCGCGACTTGATCAAAATGCAGATCCGACCCGATATCAGCGAGAAGTGGGAATTGCGGTGGGCGCGGATCGGTGCCTTCATCGCAGTCATCATTGCCGGTTACTTTGGCGTCAATCCTCCTGGTTTCGTGGCGGCGGTAGTTGCTTTGGCCTTCGGTTTAGCGGCAGCTTCCTTCTTCCCTGCGATTATCCTGGGTATTTTCGATAAGCGCATGAATATGCAGGGAGCGATCTCTGGTATGGTTGTGGGTATCAGCCTAATGGTCTTCTACATGCTGAAGTTTAAGTTTGGCATTTTCGACGGTGGAAGTGAGGCCGTAAAGGGACTCGAAGCAAGCTGGTGGTTTGGCATCAGCCCGGAAGGCTTTGGTACAGTGGCCATGTTTGTTAACCTGATCGTATCTCTGACTGTGAGTCGCATGACGCCTCCACCTCCCCAAGAGGTACAGGATATTGTTGAGGACATCCGCATTCCACGTGGTGCTACTGAAGCACACGTTCACTAAAAGATGATAAGCGATCATTTTTCGCATTAACCAATACCCGAAGCTTGGAGGTACCAATTTCGTTTTGTTTTGCTGTAGAAATCCAAAAATCCTCCAGGCTTCTTTTTTCATTATAAAGCACTACCAGCATGGCACGTTTTTCTCTTGGTTCCGCCGCTTCCGATTGGTTTATCACGATCTACCTGACAATAACACTCGGTTTACGGTTTTTCCTAGAACCACAGCTGCAAGGGTTTTATCTGATATCCCTCGGTTTAGGAGCTTTTGCTCTCCTGTTTTTGTGGGCATTGATCAAGAGTAAAATGCTTCGCCCAAGCTACTTTGGATTCTTCCCACAAGAGGCGGAAGAATAATAAACGACTTTATTACTACTGTCAAACCCGGATACGACCTTGGTTGTATTCGGGTCGACTATTTTCGGATTTACTATCTTGGAGCATGCAGAATAAACGAGCTGCCAGACTGGCTTTTATCAGCATCATCTGTGCCATCTGTTTCAACTTTCCCGTCTTGCGTTTGCTCGGCGAGAACAAGTTGATTCTGGGTGTACCTCAGTTGTATTTTTACATTTTTGCCATCTGGCTACTAGTCATTATCGCTACCTATCTAACCTTACGGTCCAAACAGTCTTAAAGTCGAACCACCTTGTCTAAAGTCTTTATCATATCTGCTACGCTTGTCTATCTGGCCCTGCTATTTGGTGTCGCCTATTGGGTAGAGAGCCGCAAGAAATTGAAAGACCAGTGGACCAACTCACCCATTATATATGCCCTCTCGCTGGCCGTTTACTGTACCGCTTGGACCTTCTTTGGTAGTGTTGGTAGAGCAGCGGAAGGTGGCCCCGGTTTTCTTCCAATCTATCTTGGCCCGACGCTCTTGGCCCCCGTTTGGGTCATTGTATTGCGCAAGATGGTGATGATCAGTAAGCACCAACGCCTGACCTCCGTCGCGGATTTTTTGTCGAGCAGATACGGTAAGAGTACCCTAATGGGCATCATTGCGGTCATCGTAGCCGTACTGGGGATTATTCCCTATATCTCCATTCAGCTCAAGGCCATTTCCTTGAGTTATGATCTCATGCTAACTAGTAATCCACAGAACTATCAGCAGAATTTCGACTTGCCATTCTATGAGGATACAGCCTTCTACGTCACTGTGCTATTGGCCATTTTTGCCATTCTTTTTGGCACTCGGCAGTTAGATCCAAATGAGCGGCACACCGGTCTGGTTGCTTCCATTGCTTTTGAATCGGTGTTCAAACTGATTGCCTTCCTGATCATTGGTGCGTACATCACCTTCGGTATTTTTGGCGGCTTTGGAGATTTATTCGGACAGGCCATGCAGCATACAGATATAGCCAAACTGTTCACCTTTTCCGGGCAAATCGACGGTACCCAGTGGTTTTGGCTTATGGTGGTTTCCATGTTTGCATTCTTGCTCTTGCCACGGCAGTTTCATGTCGCAGTAGTAGAAAACAACAGTACTAAAAATATTAACACAGCTAGCTGGCTGCTACCACTTTACCTGCTGATCATCAATATTTTTGTGGTTCCAATTGCGGTAGCCGGTAGTCTACTCCTAGGGGGGCAGGATATTAGTTCTGACACTTTCGTACTCAGTATTCCCCTTTTGCAAGGCAACGAGGGCTTAGCGTTTCTAGCCGCCCTGGGTGGTTTTTCAGCAGCTACTGGCATGGTGATTGTTGCCACGGTGGCCCTAAGTATCATGATTAGCAATAACCTTTTACTGCCATTACTCATCCGTTCAGAGCTTGCTGACCAGCATCGCGCCGAATTACCTTCTCGCTTGCTCGGTATTCGGAGGGTGAGTATCATCATGGTGCTCTTACTGTCCTACACTTACTTTAAATCAGTTGGTGAAGGCTATAGCCTCGTTTCTATTGGGCTTATTTCCTTCCTAGCCGTAGCTCAGTTTGCTCCTCCACTATTAGCAGCCATATACTGGAAGGAAGCCAACAAACGAGGTGCTATTCTCGGGCTGCTCACGGGGGTCTTGATATGGGCTTTTTGCTTGCCTTTCCCTACGCTGGTCAAATCAGGTTTCTTCAATGATACGATCCTTTCTGAGGGCCTTTTTGGTTTATCCGTCTTACGACCAGAGGCACTCCTTGGCCTCGACTTTTTGGACCAGTTCTCTCACGCAGCTTTCTGGAGCCTGGGCCTAAATACTTTGGTTTTGGTAGCGGTATCCTTGTATACAAAAGCGGATCAGGCAGAGATTCCACAAGCGGATATTTTTGTAAACATTGCCAAGTACACCAGTGGTCACGAGGAGCTATCAGTGATCCGTCGGGTAGGTAAAGTAGCAGATATTGAAAAGGTCTTAGCTCGTTTCCTGGGAGTCAAAAGAGCCAGTTATCTACTGAATAGATTTGAACGCCGACGCGAAATTAACCTCCAAAACCAAACGATCGCACCACCGGAACTCATCGATTTCGCCGAAACACAATTAGCCGGTGCCTTGGGAGCCGCTTCCGCCAAAACAGTGGTGGCTTCCATTACCAAGGCAGATACCATTAGTTTGGAGGAAATGTTGACGGTACTGGAGCAAACCCAAGAGATCGTTGAGTATAACCAGCAATTGGAAGCGCAACGCAATGAATTGGAAAAACTCACTCAGGAATTACGCGAAGCCAACCAACAGTTGCAAGAGCTGGACCGCCTCAAAGCAGAGTTTGTTTCAACTGTTACTCACGAACTACGTACTCCTATTACTTCCATCAAGGCTTTCGCTAAAATCTTAGCTGATAATCCACAACTAGAGCCCGAACGCAAGGCAGAATTTCTGGATGTTTTGGTCAACGAAAGTGAACGGATCTCAAGATTGATCAACCAGGTACTTGATCTGGAAAAAATTCAAGCGCTGGACCAAAGTCATAAGTTCATAGAGTTGGATTTCCACCAGATCGTTCTGCATACAGCACGTACGTTTTCACAGCAGATAGAAAAGCAGCAAATCGAGTACCAACAGGAATTAGCAGAAGGTACCCATCGCATTTTGGGAGATGAGGACCGCATTATTCAAGTCCTAGTCAATCTGTGGTCCAATGCCATCAAATTCTCCGATCCCGAAGAAGGCAAAATTCGCCTTAAGACCCGAGTAGTAGAAAATAACATTGAACTGTACTTTAGAAATAATGGCAAGCAGATCCCCATTTCAGAACGGCAACGCATATTCGATCGTTTTACCCAGTTACAGGACAATGAGCTAGGTAAACCACAAGGGAGTG
>JBCBWU010000170.1:0-16342 GCA_039816955.1 Bacteroidota bacterium | reverse complement strand
CGATCTGCTCACCAATCGAACCCGCTACAAAATTACCGAGCCCCGTAGCCGCAAAATAGGCGCCCATCATAAAGGCGGCGTATTTCACTGGAGCGAGTTTGGTAATGAACGATAGCGCTACCGGAGAAGCACATAATTCACCGATGGTGTGGAAGAGGTAGGCTAGAATCAGCCAGGTCATGGCAGAAGAACCGGTGGCTTCGTAATCCATCGATGCCTTAGCCATAAAGATGAAACCTAGCCCCATGATGACTACCCCAAGGGCCATTTTGAACAAGGAGCTGTTCTCGCGGCCGCCATTGGCCCACCAAACCCAAAAGAGGGCGACAGGAACGCCGAGCGTAATAATAAAGAAAGAGTTAACCGACTGGAACCAAGTAGCTGGTACTTCGTATGGGTCTTCTTGGAAGACTAAGTATTTGAGTATCAGTAGAACTGAGCCAAGTACGCCCGACCACATCAACCATGTTTTGCCCTTTTCGGCATCGTTCCTCCGCACGAAGAGCGCTCGGATGAAGACGATGGCAAATAGACCAACAAGCAGCAAGTCAATGTTCAATAGGCTCGTAACCCGGTCAGTTTTTTCTTTTGCGTAGAGGTTCATCAATCCTCCGGCCTGTTCGAAGGCACCCCAGAAGACAATGATGATTAAGAAGGATAAGAACATGACCTTCATTCGATCTTTCTCTACAAGGGTAAGCGGACGAGCCAAGGCTTCCTTCTCCTCAGTACTTAGTTCGTTACTACTAGGTTCATTACCTACGTGTTTGAGGTAGCGCTGTCCCCAGATGTAGACAATCTGTCCGAGCAACATACCAATACCAGCTAGACCGAAACCGTAGTGGAAGTTGATATTCTCACCGATAGTACCCACAATGATACCAGCTAAGAAGGCACCAATGTTGATACCAATATAGAAGATCGTAAAACCAACATCACGGCGCTGATCACCTTGCTTATACAACCCTCCTACCATAGTGGAAATATTCGGCTTTAAGCAACCTACTCCGGCGATAATAAAGGCTAGGCCTGTGTAGAAGGCCATAGGCTGAGGTACGGCCAGAATAAGGTGCCCGATACAAAGCAGAAAACCACCTACCATCACGGCTTTTTTCTGGCCCAGTAAGCGGTCGGCCAGTAATCCACCGGGTATAGACGCCAGGTAGACTAAAGTGGTGTACCACTTGTAGAGGCTGATCGCTTCGGGGTCTTCCCAACCCCAGCCAGGGTTTTCAGCGGTGAGGGAAGCCGTAAGGAACAGCACCAAGAGTGCCCGCATTCCGTAGTAGGAAAAGCGTTCCCATAATTCAGTGAAAAATAGGAAATATAAACCTATCGGATGTCCCAGAAACTGAGGCTGATTATCGAATGGGTCATTACCTCCACCATTTCCCGGCTGGTTTGCGAATGCGTCGTTATCTAACACATTGTCGTCCTGCTGCGCCATAATCGCTTACTCTTGTTTTCGTTTTGTTCAGAGCTGTGCTGGCCGCTGGCTTGGTGCTTTCCACGGCATTTTAGCACAACCGGCGCTAAAATTAGCTTTTTTCTCCAAGCGACTGTTAAAAGGCCCGTCTAAATTTTGTTAGGGTTGCGTTAAACCAAAGGAAAATGAAGTGGATTAGTCATATGTCAGTTGAATTGCTGGATTGTTGGTGAAAATAGCGCGTGCTTCCCTGGACTTACTGCTATCTTCCTGGAGATAACACCAAAATGACAACCACCATGTTACACCGCGTTCTACTCTTATCTGTTTCTCTATTCTTATTATTCACTGCAAAAGCACAATCGGAATACCTTCCCTTAGTGGTAGAAGGGGCACACTGGAAAGTCTGCCGAAATTCATCCACCGATCTTTGGAATTGTGGTCGGATATTTGAATACCACATTTCGGGAGATACCTTGATTGAAGGCCTGGCTTACAAAAACGTATATATCCGTGATTTTAGGCAAAATGGGGAGCCAGGCGGCAGCTGGGACTCCTACGACTGGCCACTGGAGGTGACCTCCCAACTACTAGCGGGCTTCATCCGTGAAGATGTCTCGGGGCGGAAAGTTTATTGGCGAGACAGTGAAGACTTTCCTGCTTGTGAAAGTGAAAATGAGGAAGTTCTATTGTATGACTTTGTTATGGAAATGGGCGATACCGTCCAAACTTGCATACCTGCTGAGTCTCCCATTGTTGTTCAGGAAATTGCGATCGAAGAATTGTACGGTGAAGAGCGTACCGTCTATTATTTTCAGGATGGCTTTCGCCAAATTGAAGGCATTGGTTTTGAAACAGGCTTGCTGGCACCACCTTCTCTTGTTCTCAATTCCCTTCCAGATTATATCATTGATTACTGTGTAGGAAATGATATGGATTGCGGCGTGGTGGAGAGCGGGAATATGATTAATCCCTACCGGGAATGGCACCTGATCAATGAGTCGTATGGATTTAGTACCGGTTTTTATTCTCTAGTTACGGCTGAATACCGCTTGCGTGATACCATTCAGCAGGATGGGCATATCTACTACAAACTGCAAGTTATTCAAAGAGAAAATGCTGATGATTGGGCGGATGTGCAGGGCGGCTTTAGTTTCCGGCAGGATGGCTCAAAGATATATCGCTTTCCTTCCGGCTTTTGGAATCCCGAAGAAGGCGAAAAACTCATCTATAATTTTGATCTGATGGTAGGGGATACCTTCGAGTTGGAGGGCCTTTCAAATTATCTTCAGCCTATGCAGTTGCGGGATATTGATACGGTCGTCATTGATAATGGAGAAGAAAGACGGCGTTTCATCTTTGCTCCGGAGGAGTGGCAAGGTGGCCGCGAATGGTATTGGATTGAGGGTATCGGTGCCAATGACCATCCTTTCTTTCCGGAGGAATCCTTTATTGAAGATTTAGATGGTGGCCGCGAGCAAATTCAATGTTTTTATCGCTCTGCGGACTTGTTGAATCCCATTTGGCGAAATCCGGACCACGAAAGCAATGGATGCTACGTTTACATTGTGGATACCGATGATCTTGTAGCGCCAGACCCACGCCGGGTTTATCCCAACCCCACAAGCTCGATGCTTTACCTGGAGGGAGTCCAGGTCGGGGAAGTTCTTGAGGTTTATTCTCCAACGGGACAAATGATACAAACTACCACAGGGGATCAAGTGGGGATGTTGGAAGTAGATCTCACTAAGCTACCCTCAGGTTTGTACTTCTGGACGCTTCTTAATGCGGATGGTCAGGCTCTACAAAGCGGAAAGGTGATCAAGGAATAGTTGGACAAAGTTCTCGGAGATTTCCGAAATCTCCGAGAACTAGCTCATTATCTCGCCGCCCGAATCGTGGTGCTGCGCTGTATCCAGCAAGGGACAAAGTAGCTGTCTCCTACACTCAAATTCCGCAAGAAGATATCCCCCTTCTCTGGCATGTATTGACTGTATTCACGAATCCATTTATTGGCCTCACTGGATACACTGGCATCTACGCGTTTGGCTTTGTTCCACATGTCTACCGCCACCCAAACTACGATCTGGCTATCCCAGCCACGGCCGGGGCCACAGAGCGGGCCACTACTGGCGTACATTCTACCAATGAGGATATAGGGCTCGCCCCAGCCAGCGCGCGCATCTGCTGCTTGCTGGGCGTAGGTTCTGGCGCTTGGATAGTTGCGCTTATGCACATAATAGACTTTAGAAACTAGAAGCAGGAGCTCCGATTTTCGAATAGACTCATCTTCCTCTTGAGCGGCCAGCAAAAGGTATTCAATGGCGCAATCGTAGTCCCCTTCCTGCAAGCATTTCACACCTACTCCAGCATTTCCGGCAAACTCCAAGCGACAATCATCACTATCCAGTACTGCCTTCACCGCATCGTAGGCAATATCGCCTTCTACGCAGCCCCCCCAATTGAGTCGACTGAAGACCTCACGGGCTAGATCACAGCTGTCGGGCTGTTCTTCAAACATGGGGAAGTACTTGGCTGAATAGTGCTCACAATCGTAAAAGCCCTTTACCGTCTCAAAGTACTCCAGGCGTACCGGTGCGTAGTCGTTCACAATACGCCAACGTTCGCAGTAGGGTTCCTGACAGTTCTCCAGGCCGTGGGCAATAATTTCCCGGATTTGATCACTATACGCTTTGGCTTCTTCGTTAGATACCAGACTAGAGTCGTGCAGCTCAGTTAGCAGAGCGGTAAAAGGGTTGATCACAAAGTCATTGGCTTTAATGCCGTCCTTTTCTATGGATTCCTTAAACAAGTCAAAGATCTCCTTGCGGGTAGCCCGATCGCGGTATTTGTAATACAGATCAAATGCTTTGCGCCCCGCTACGTAACCACCTTCCGGGTAGCACTTGTCGATCTCATCATACATCAAGAAAATGGAATCCACGTAAGACCAATCGCTAGTTTGACTCAAAAAGTACTCGTAGAAGAAGATACCGTCTGAGAATACAGTATTACGCTGGCCATCTGCGGCTGGAGCAGTGGCGTACACTTTTTTCCAGTAGTCGTAAGCGATATCGTATTCCCGCGTTTTGAGGAAGTCGCGGTAGAGCACGTAATTCGTTTCCGCCTCGTCTTTATTAGGTGCTTCGTCAAAAGTAGCACAAGGACTAAATGCGACTGGTACCGGAGCCAGCATAGGGTCCATCGGGTCGAGTGTGCTGGCTAAAATGGGGGACGAAGGACTACTTTGCCACGCTGCAACAGTCAGAGCTGCCAGCAAAGCTGTAAATAAAAGAATGTGATACTGTCGCATAATTGTATTTTTTTGGGGACTACTCGAAATATACAACGTAGATGTTGCCCGGGAATAATTTGGTGTTAAACAAGTCTTTCGGAATCATGTTTGGTGCTAATGGGTATACTTGACCCTTTCTCTTAATGATCGTACCAAGTGGCCCAAATATTGTAAAAATTGCCCAAATGCGGGGATCGGATTTTCGCTTTTATTTTTGACTCGCTATTGGTGCAAAGGCTTAGTACGCGTAGGTAAAAAGCCTATTTTTGCAGCTCATTGTAATCACCTTGCTCAGGCAAAACAGAGAACAGTTTGTGGTCTGCCAGATATAATTCAGCAACCACTGAATAGACGCCTTGGCAATAATTAAAAGCTCTTATGAAAGTGCACAATTTCAGTGCCGGACCAGCCATTCTTCCGGCTAGTGTAATGGCGGAAGCCGCCGAAGCAGTCCGTGATTTCAACGGTAGTGGGTTATCGATCTTGGAAATCTCACACCGGTCCAAGCCCTTTGTGGCGGTATTGGATGAGGCCGTTTCGCTGGTACATGAATTGCTAGGTGTAGGAGATGATTACGCAGTACTTTTTCTGACGGGTGGTGCCAGTAGCCAGTTCTACATGGCGGCACTTAACTTGCTCAACGAAAGTGAAACGGCTGGTTACGTAAATACCGGTGCCTGGTCTACCAAGGCCATTAAAGAGGCGAAAAACTTCGGGAACGTAGTAGAGTTGGCGAGTAGCAAGGATACCAACTTTTCTTACATCCCTAAAGGGTACGATATTCCTGCTGATCTGAAGTACCTGCACCTTACCTCTAACAATACCATCTTTGGTACGCAGTTTCAGGAGTTTCCAGATACGGCTGCTCCTTTGGTAGCAGATATGTCAAGTGATATCTTTAGCCGCCCTTTACCAATTGATCGTTTTGGTTTGATTTACGCTGGTGCCCAGAAGAATATGGGACCTGCCGGCGTTACCCTGGCGATTGTACGTAAGGATCTCCTCGGTAAGGTAGAGCGTAGTATCCCCACTATGCTCAACTACGAGACGCACATCAACAAAAACTCTTCGTTTAATACCCCTCCCGTTTTCCCAATATACGTGAGTATGCTCACTATGCGTTGGGTCAAGGAGCAGGGTGGAGTAGAGGCTATGGTACCTCATAACGAGGCCAAAGCTAAGATCATCTACGATGCCATCGATAACAGCCCTATCTTCCAGGGTGTTGTGACGGATACCGTTGATCGTTCTTTGATGAATGCTACTTTCGTATTGAAGGAAGATTATGCTCATCTACAAGATGACTTCCTGGCTGCTGCCGAAGCCGCTAACTGTAGTGGAGTGAAAGGTCACCGCTCCGTAGGTGGTTTCCGGGCTTCTATCTACAACAGTATGCCACATAGTAGTGCCCAAGCACTAGCTGATGTTATGGCTGAGTTTGCGGCGAAGCACGCTTAAAGTGTAATTACTGTTGCAGCGACCATTAGTTTCGTGGGGCGCATCCCGCTAATAAGATAGTTCTCGGTGAACTCGAAGTTCACCGAGAACTTACCTTTCTGGTTCGTACTACTACGCCCCATCGCCAAACATAATCAGTATAGCTTCTGAGGCTTCATCCGTTTCGTTCCACCATTTATGATTGACAAAAGGGGGTATGAAGATGGTATTCCCTTCCGGTAAGCTCACGCGCTGCCCATCTACTTCGCCTTCTGTTGTACCTTTTATCGCCACCACCATCATAGGAAATGGCATGGCCTGCTCTCGTGGATCATGGCGTACCTTTTCTTCGGGCAGTACCCGGTACCAGGCGGTGCGGATACCTGTTTCGTAGTAGAATACTACAAAGTTAGAGCCGTGTGCCCTGCGGGTAAGGCCTTCGCCAAACGGGATAGTTTCCGGGAATCCTTTGGTCCAAAAGTGAAAAGAAAACGGGTTGATCGCGGCGTAGGCTTCAGCGCTGGGTTCGTAGCCCTCCATCATCTCTACGCTCATGGGGGTGTAGTCGCCTATGAAGGCTTTTCCCTGTGCTGTGAGCGCATTGAGTTTACCTTCATAGATGGCCTGTAGCGTAGGATATTCAATTCGGTACAGGAAGGTCTTTTCTTCCGGTAGGCCATCAGTTAGTTGTACTTCCCAGCCGCTGTCAGTTGATTGGCCAGTTACGTGTACGGTCCAGTCACCGTGCTCGGGTACAATAATGCCAAAGAGCATGGGGTCTGCTGCAAATCGGTCACTTCGGTAGTCGGCGACGTAGCTGTTGATAATAGCTGCGGCCGTAATCATAGCCTGCTCTGCTGCGGGTGGAGTTTTACCACTTAAGTCTTGTGCCTGAATACGCTGGTAGCTGAAAAGTAGTGCTACTAAAAGGAATAATGTCTGTAAAGTCTTCATAATTATTGATTGACAGTCAGTGAAATAACTGCTGCAAAACAATTGCTGAAGTATTTGGAAATCAAGTTTTTACAAGGCGGTGTGGTGAAAGAGCAACTTTCAGGGGCGAACAGACAGGTATTGCTTGATGGTCTCCACATACTGGCGGGAAACAGGTACTTCATCTTCGCTGCCCATCAGGCTCAGGAGCATGCTTCGACTCGTAGATTTGACAATGCTGAAGCGTTCAATATTGATCAAATAACGCCGATGGCACCGAAAAATAGGGGAGAGCGGGTTGACCAATTGAGCTTCAATATTTTTTAAGCTGGAGCGAAACAAATCCTTTTTGCGCTTATCACCCACCAAGTAATGAATCTCCACGTAGTTGTCGTCACTGCTGATGTACAGAATGTCACTGGGGTTAACACTTAAAGATTGGCCAGTGCTGGAAGTAATGAGGTAATCCTTACTGTTGGAAAAGAGAGAAATGGTTTTCCGACTGAAGTATTGATACAGACCTAGCGAGAAAAATGACACGATTAGCGCAATTAGGAAGGTTCTACCTATCACAAAGAAATATTCCTGTACCGTAAAGTCACTATAGCCTGCCAGGAAACTTTTGTACCAAAATAGTGCCGCTCCAATGAAGAGGATAAGCAGGGCGTACCATAAGATGGCTTTTCCTAGTGTCCACTGCTCAAAAAGCTGGGGTAAAAGACTCGGTATTCCCCATTCCACGAGCAAATAAGCGCTAATGAAAACCAGCCCCATACTTAGTACGACCAGGTTGTAGTACCATTGGTCATTGACGTTCTGGATGCCAAAAGGCTGGAACAGAATAATAAATAGACTACAGCTTAACCCAAGGAAGATTACCCAGAGTAGATGTCTTCTGTTCCGTTCAGGTCGCGAAAATGGCGTTTTAAGAAAAGACCAAATTTGCATGGGCTTAATTCATTCGGGTTTCCACCATAAGATTTCTGGCTTTGATCCAGGCTGCGGCGGGAAGATAAAGGCATCTACCCAAAATTTGCCGATGATCGATCTATTCATTAGGCCGATTTTGTGACTACCTTTGCAATAGAAAGATAATTGAGGATAAAGATGAGAGCCGCCGAAGAACGTTTCAAAATCAATATTGCTGGTACGGAGGTACCCGTTCGCATTGTACGTGAGCGCCGGCGTTCTATCCGTGCCTTTATGGGAAAGGATGAGGTAATTATGCGCTTCCCGCACAATCTTAGCGAGGAGCAGGAAGCCCAACAGCGAGAGCGCCTGTTGAATTGGTTAAAGCGCCAACACAAAAAGCGAGCAGATCTCTTTCAGAAGTACCAAACGGCAGATTACCAGGATGGTGATACCTTACGCGTAGGCGAACGTCAATACACCTTAGTATTACAACAGGAAGACCGCAAAACTAATAGTGGTCGCCTAAATAATGGACAGATTACCCTAAAGCTTGTTCAGGGGCAGGATGACCAACAGCGCTCCAAGGCTATCCGTACGCTACTGAGTCGCATTATCGGGGCAGACTTTCTGCCGGCCATTACCCAGCGGGTTTACGAACTTAATGATCGGTACTTTCAGAAGACGGTCAGAGGTGTAAAGCTCAAATACAATCACAGCAATTGGGGCTCCTGTTCTAATACCGGCAACATCAACCTCAGTACCCGTCTACTCTTCGCTCCACAGCAGGTAGTGGATTACGTCATTATCCATGAATTGGCGCATTTGATTCACCTCAATCATTCACACCGTTTCTGGGCCGAAGTGGCCCGTGCTATGCCCAATTACGAGGAACAGGAAGTTTGGCTTAAGAAGTACGGCGCAGCTTGTGATTTCTAACAACCCCTGTTCTCAAGCGTTTCCCGATGCGAAGGGTAATCGTCAATCACTGCCCTCTCATCCAAGACAAAATATCCTGCGTACTGCTCTTTATCAAGTTATCCGGCAATTTTATCAACTCTCGGCTAGCTAGGTTAATCGCCACCGGAGTGCGGTCTGTGTTAGTCTGGCGGAGCACCAGGAATTTATTGTTGCGTGCACTTTCCTGTATTTGCTGAGATACCGTCATCGGCGCTTCAAACAGCGGATGCAAGGTAAAGGCATCTTCTTCAGGATCAAAAGACGGCAGGATACCCTGTACGCCCCCCTCAGTAGGCAATAAGAAAAGACTATGGAAGGCACCGTCTTCCTCATTTTGCCATTCGGCAAAAGGGATTACGGCTTTAGGATTTTTAGCATCGCTAAGGTCAAAAGCAAAAGGACCACAATCTTGGGCGTAGCCTAGTAGGTAATCCTCCCACACCTCCAAGCGCTGAACCATACCAGTTTGCGCATCATCGTATTCCCGCTCGGTAAAGTACTCTGGGTCCAGTGCACTGATGGCGTAGTCATTATCCATATCACAGATGAGCACCTTATAGAATCCGCGGATACCAATCAGATTGCTGAGTGTGTTGTATTGAACCTCGGCAATGTAGTAAGGATAATCCGGGCTACTATTATCGGGCAGTGTAGTTTCAAACTTAGTCTCGCAGCTGCGACCATCCAACAGTTGTAGCGTACGGTGACTCGGACCGTAGCCCTCGGCAGCCTCACCCGCCTTGATTACCGCAAGTACATCGGCAGAAGGTAACCAAACGCGATTGCCGTCCAAAATTTCCCCTTCCACTGTACAGTCTGGGGCCGCCAGACTGGGTTCCACGGGTTCTTCGGGAGTCTGGTCATCAATGGATCTTTCGCTGCTTGTGGGTTCAGTAGTAGACGAAGCACTGGGCGGAGTATCGCCACAAGAGGTGACTAAGGAAAACAGTAGAATCCCAATAAAAAGAGGCAAGGAGCGAAGGATCATGGTGGATGCTTTTGATTGTAATATCAAAGGTAGAAAATCTCACTTGAAACTGTTTTACGAAAAATTTCGTAGATAAGTTTGCATTTACGAAATCTTTCGTATATCATTGCAGTACGAATTCTTTCGTATATCGAAGCCGAAGTCGATTGGCTGGCCCAAATCACTTCGTAAGCGGTATAGAAATCACTCGCTGTTTTGTCTGGACCAGAGATATTACAAGTCCGGTGAAAAAAATGAGCTTTTGATTTCCGATGAATACGACAAAATGAACGAACGATAGTGAGTGCTTTTGGAGTATTAATCGGAATGATATCAGAAGGTTATTTTTGAACCAATACCAGAATATTCTAGTCCATTACCGCACCTGTCGGCCGGCGCAGATCGCCTGGTAGGCAGGTGCTTTTCAGAGCTTGATTGGAGTTTTGGTCTTCAAGGGCCATTTTATCGACGATTACTAAAATCCAAACAAGTTCTTAACGAACCGGAAAGCAAATTATGTCAATGGGAAAGCCAACCGAAAGCGAATTAGATATACTCCAGGTACTGTGGGCCGATGGGCCTTCTACCGTCCGCTCCGTGAACGAGCGACTCAACGCGGCGGTCGTGAAAGAAATTGGCTACACGACTACCCTTAAACTGATGCAGCTAATGGTAGAGAAAGGCCTGTTGCGCCGCGATACCAGTAGCCGCACGCACGTTTATGCCGCTGCGGTAGAGGAACAATCGGTAAAGCGCAACCTACTGCAACAGTTTGTACGGAGGACCTTCCGCGGATCTGCCGCTGATTTGGTGATGGAGGCCCTGGGCCAACACGCTGCCACTGATGATGAACTGGCCGAGATTAAGGAACTGATCGAGAAGATTGAAAAAGACCAAAAGAAGTAGTTATGGGAGATTGGACGATTTTTAACGATCAATATCTGGTAGAAGCCCTGGGGTGGAGTGTTGTCCATAGCCTATGGCAAGGGGCATTACTGGTCCTGCTGCTCAAAGGAGCATTTTACTTATGGCCACAGAGCAGTGCACGCCAACGGTATGGCCTCGCCTATGGTGCTATGATGGCCCAGTTTATGCTTACCATTGCTACCTTCTGTCTCTTGTACGATACCGGGCAGACCACCCTAGCGGAATCAGAGATTACCGGACCTATGGTCATTGTCTTACCCGATATGCAGGCGTCTACGGCTTCTTTGCCATTAATGGTACAGTTGCAACAATTCATTGAACCCAGCCTGCCCATGATCGTCATGGTCTGGTGGTTGGGGATGGTGTTTTTCCTGGCCAAAATGATCTGGGGTTATTACTGGTGGGCTCAGCTGCGTCATCGAACCCACCAGGCTGCGCCGGTTGCTTGGGAAGCAAGTCTGGATGCTCTTTTGGCTAAAATGAATATCAATAAGAAGGTACGACTACAATTGTCAGAAGAAGTCTCTGGTCCACTATTACTAGGGCAGATTAAGCCGCTGATTCTATTTCCGCTGGCCCTGGTGAACCAACTTACTATCAAAGAAGTGGAGGCCGTCCTCGCTCACGAGCTGGCTCACCTACAGCGCTACGACTACCTGCTCAATGTGCTACAGCTATTTGTAGAGGCCATCTTCTATTACCATCCAGCCGTCTGGTGGCTGGGTCATGAGGTACGTGCTTTACGTGAGCAGGCCTGTGATGATTTGGCAGTGCAGCATACCGGTAATTCCCTGGCTTACGCCAAAACGCTGCTGCGGGTAGCGGATTATCGCAAAGCATCGAATGCCCAATTTGCCCTGGGCCTCTTAGGACAGAATAAACAGTTGCTCCTGCAACGCGTCAAAAGAATATTAAATCAACCCGATAAACAATCTGATATGAGAGAAAAATTTGCAGTAATGAGTATCCTGCTTTCGCTGGCCTTACTGGTTTCGGTAAGTGCAGGTTGGTCTTGGCCCGCAGATACGAATACAGAAGCTTTCAATACCGAAACAGAGGTTTCCTTAATTGATACCCTACCGCAAGGTAAGGTCCGCTTGGAGGTCGATAAAGACGGTGAAAAGATGGATGTAACCATCAAGGATGGTGCCATTCAAAAGTTGAACATTAACGGAGAGGAGATTCCGGAAGAAGATTTTCCAAAATATGAGGAAATGGTAGAAGAGAAGCTGGCCTCCATTCCTGCCCCGCCGGCTCCACCAGCCCCACCCGCTCCTCTTGGCGCTCCTGCTCCACCGCCACCTCCCGCGCCACCTGGTGTTCCAGCGCCCCCCGCTCCTCCTGCCCCAACACGGGTGATCATCAAGAAAAAGGTAGAGACCATTCATGTTGAAGATGATGGTGAGAAAGAGGTCATCATTATTGAAACAGAGGGTGGCGATGATGAGCACCATATCTGGATTGAAGAAAGTGATGAGGGCGGGGAGGATATTTGGTTTGGAACAAGAGATGGTGAGGAGAATAACATCTTCTTCGTGAGTCCTGAGGATGCCGAAGACAGTGTTCTTAGAATTCGTACCAAGGACGGAGAAGAAACCATCTTAATGCTAGGCGGGAGAGCTGAAATGGAGGCCTTAGAGGATCTGAAAATAGAGCTCGATGAAATCGCTACTATGGATGTGATTCGGCTGAGTGGTGACGCCGTAATTGATGAGGAACGCCTGGAAGAAATCATTATCGAATCCGAAGAGTTGGCGCGCCGTATGGAGGAAAAAGAGGAGCGCCGCGCAATAGAAATTGAGCAGATTATTGAAGAGCGCCGCGCTGAAGTAGAGGAACGCCGTGAAGCAATTGATCGGGAGCGGGCTCGTATGGAGCGCGAGGTCCACGAACGTCATCGCGAAGGTCTTCGCTTCTCCGGTCATGATAACGACGACTGGTTGAGTGAGCAACTCCTTGCGGATGGGCTGGTAACGGATCCCGGTAATTTCACCTTTAAGATCACGGATAAGCGCCTTAAAGTGAACGGTAAGAACCAATCAGACGAAATGCACCAGCGGTATATGGAATACTATCAACGCCGCAATGGCATCACCTTCGGGGATGGCACCGTTATTAGTGTAAACCGCAAGGATAACTAAGAGCTTGTTTGGGAATTTTGCGAACTGATTATCAACGATTTGTAGTTCTGTCTAAAGGGTCAAAACTGAGTTTGGCGGGCCAAATGAAGTTTTTAGCCTGACGCCAGGTTTGCAAATCCTTGATAATCAGGAAGCACGCATTTCTTTCCCAAATTAAATTCCCAAATAAGCTCTAAGACCTTCAGCAAAAATCAAAACTTATAAAGGTATGGGCGCGATTCATCGCGCCCTATTTTTTTGCCCCTAACAATCAACGATCCAGCCAGGCCTTAAAAGCCCCAACCCGATCCCGGCTAACCGTACTTTGAAAGTCACAAACTGGGTTCAAGTGCAGCAGTAGGCGACCATTGAAATAAGTATCAATTTTTTGAATAGCATCCACGTTAACAATAGCTTTCCGGCTGATGCGAAAGAATTGCTTCGGATCAAGTTGTTGCTCCAGCTGATCCAAGCTCGCATCGATATGGTGCTGTTTTTGGTCCTTTTTACGCGCAAAAACCAGGCTCTGATCAGAATAGAAATAGGCGATCTCATCCGCTTGAAGATAGGCCAGTGAGTTTCCCGTTTTGACCAGAAAACGTTCGCGGTAGCTAGGTCTTTCCATCTGTTGAACCAATTGCTGGATCATCTGGGTCGGCACCTGGTCTTGTTTTTGAAAAAAGCGTTCGTACTTCTGAATGGCCGCTGCCAGTGCTTCTTCTTCAATGGGTTTGAGCAAGTAGTCAATACTGTGCACTTTAAAGGCTCGTAGGGTGTATTGGTCAAAAGCGGTAGTAAAGATGATTGGGCTTTGAATTTCGACCGTTTCAAAGATGGAAAAACTAAGTCCATCAGCCAGTTGAATATCCATGAAAATGAGGTCTGGTTCTGGCTTGTTTTGGAAGTAGGAAATAGCACCTGAAATGCTCTCTACCTGCTCGCTGATTTGGGCATTGGGCAACTGCTGATGCAAGAGCTTTTGTAACCGCCGGTAAGCAGGTAATTCATCCTCTACCAATAAGATATTCATCATGCCAGGAAAGTTTGACTACAAGATTGAGCGTTTTTAGGAGTAAATTCTTGCTTTATTGTACAGATTTTGCAGAAAAATAGATAAAAAAATAGACGTAAAATGTCACAAAATCATTACTCGACATTTAAAAAATGGGCATCATAGATAATAATAGATTATAAATTTAAAAACCTATATAATCAAATTATATGCGATAATTACTGACGTGAACCTGACTGAAAGTAGCGTAATATATGACATGGTTTCGGAATAATTGGGGTGGTTTGTATGTCACATTTTTTGATTTAATGGAAAGATGCGTTTAAAAGGCTGCTTTGTTTTGCGCTACTTTTGTAATAATCCACTCATATCATAGAAAAAAATACCGGTTCCCCCCTCCGGGTTTATCTTAAAAAATTTGAATCCTTTGTGGAACAAATCCGTATTTAAGATAGCACCCAATTTTCCCCCTTTTTGAATCGTCGGTTTACCGACTTGTAGTTAGAGCTTACAAAGGACAGGAGTAATCCCGTGATTATCCTCTGATTCTACATGCTTATTTAGATTTTTTGGTTCCTACGGCAACGTGTTTATTGCTGCTAGGCTTGTCTTTGTTTTGCACTTTGGTGCACTATGAACACTCAAACACTCAAACACTTTGAACATGAGTAACCGCTACTCGTTACCCAAAGCTCTTTTCGCCTTTTTCTTCACTTGTTGTGCTTTTTTCAGCACACAGCTTCAGGCGCAACGCGTCACTGACCAGCTTCAAGCCCTCTATCGGTTTGAGGAAGGCAGTGGTTCTGTTGTGTATGACCACGCGGGAAGCATGCATTTGACCATTGGCAATACCAGCAATGTTAACTGGATTCCCGGTGGTGGCCTGTCCATCAACAGTGGTACTGTCCTAACCTCCTCTGGAAATGCGACGACTCTGAAGTCGGCCTTGCAAGCCACTAATGAGCTCACCGTTGAAGCCTGGGTCTCTCCAGCCAATACTACCCAGGATGGCCCTGCTCGTATCGTAACCCTTTCGGGTGATACGGGTCAGCGCAATTTTACGCTGGGTCAGGAGGACGATGATTACGGCATGCGTCTACGTACCGACAATGGCGGCTCCAATAATGGTCAGCCAGACGTGTACAGCAGCGGTAGCCTGGTAAGCGCTGGTACTTTGCAGCACGTGGTGTATGTGCGTAACAGTGCAGGTGAAGAAAAAATCTACGTAGATGGAAGCGAGGCGTATAGCGGTACGCGCCTCGGAACCTTCTCCAACTGGGCAGATTTTCAGTTTGCGCTAGCTAATGAATTAACAAATGATCGGGATTGGCTCGGTGAGATTCATCTGGTGGCGGTCTATACCAAAGATTTGAGTGCATCAGAAGTAACGCAGAACTACGATGCTGGAACCGACGACGCTGTTGCCGGTGATTGTGCGCTGAGAATCCGTGCCCGTGGTAATTGTGGAGGAGAAGTCTTAGAATTATGGCTGGACGGATCGTCTGTTGGTTCGGTTACCTTAACCACAACCTTGACTACTTATGTCTACTCAAGCTTCACCAGCGGTCAGCAAGTTCAAATCGTATTTAGTAATGATGAAAATAATGGTTGTGATTACAATCTTTTCTTAGACTATGTTGAGGTAGATGATACTGTTTACGAAACCGAAACTGAGGCTACTCGTACCGGTTGCGGTACGGATGAATGGCTAAATTGTAACGGTAACTTCGACTTCGGTAACTTGGATTGTGAACAAATCAGCGGCCCTTGTGGTACCGGAGAGTTCGATTACGTCAATTGTGAAAACCTAACCATCCAGATTGACCGCGGTTACTTGACGCCTAATACCTTCATCTATACGGATGACGACTACTTGGGTTGTATCTCTTATGTAGATGGCTGTACTGTTCAACCCGGTATTGCGGTATACTGTGCTGATTTTAATCTTACCGAACCCACACCCAACCAGGGATACGAATACGGCGAGGTCACCTTTACGCGAGTTGAGGGTGCGGTGAACGCCGGTTATACGGCTCTCGAAGGAGAGAGGATGAACTGGATTGTTTGTAACGGAGAAGCGCAAGGATATAGCCGGGTTGAAATCAACCGGGCTATTTGGTATGTTACAGGTACCTATAATACCTGTAATACCCTTTGTAATTCCGCCATCACTGCGGTAACAGCATCTAACCTAACCGGAGCTGAAGCGCGTGTGACCGTATACCAGCCAGACCAGGCAGGTATTCAGCCATTTTTAGAAAACTCTTGTGCTACTTCCTGTGATGTAACGGCTACTTTTTCCACCGTAGATGCGATTTGTGGATCTGCAGGCTCAATCACCGTTACCGCGGAAGGC